>JBAYGQ010000008.1:0-15024 GCA_041666585.1 Bacteroidota bacterium | reverse complement strand
TTTTTCGGTTTCCCGTCTTCGAAAACTACGACCGATGATACAAGCTCACTACCCTGAATGTGAGAATTATCAATACATTCTATACGACGCGGTGGTTTTGGAAGGTGCAGGTCACGTTGAATAGAGAGTAAAGTACGCGGTAAGGTTTGTTCGCGTTTCGTTAAAGCAAGTAAATATTCACGTAGCTGAAACTCTGCATTAATATTTGCCATTGCCTGAATTTTTTTCTTATCTCCGATTTTAGGAATAATCAATTCGATATTATGTCCGGCTTTTTGACAAAGCCAATCGCTTATGAAATCTTCGTTTTCAGGTGAGAAGGGAAGGAAGATTTCATCCGGGAAAAACTCTGTTTCGAGATACCATTTTTCTATAGTAGTTTCTAATAGTTCCTTATCAGAAAGATTTTTTGCGTTTGTAACAATGAAATGTCTTTTCCCGATTAGCTTCCCGTCGCGTATTTTCAATATCAGACTACATGCAGTGTTTTCAATTCTTGAAATGCCGAAAACGTCGCGGTCAATCAGTTCTGTTGTTACTATCTTTTGCTGGGACAGGTATTCTTTCAGCAGAAGCAAGCGGTTGCGTACAATTGCAGCTTGCTCGAATTTCATTTCTTCGGAAAACTTATCCATCTGATGTTCGAGAAGATGCTCCAGATCTTTCGTTTTGCCGTTAATAATTTGAACTGCATTTTTTACATTTTCAATATACTTTTCCTGAGGGATTAATCCTTCGCATGGACCATCGCATTTTTTTATATGGTAATCCAAACAGACTTTGTATTTATGCTTCTCTATTGTTTCTGCAGTTATATTGTAGTCGCAACTTCGGAGATGAAAAAGTGTACGAATAGTCCTAATAAGTCTTTTCAGATGACGCACCTCTGTAAAAGGTCCGTAATACTTTGAACCGTCTCTGATTATTTTTCTCGTCGGGAACAGTCGGGGATAAGGCTCGTTTGTTACTCGGACGTAGGGGTATGATTTGTCATCGCGAAGTAAAATGTTATAACGCGGTTTGTTTTGCTTAACTAAAGTATCTTCCAGAATCAATGCTTCGGCTTCGGAGTTAGTAACTATGTAATCGAATGATGAGATTTTATTTATCATTGCCTGAGTCTTGGGGTCATGAGGTTTGCCTTGCTGGAAGTAAGAACGTACGCGGTTACGCAGATTCTTAGCTTTACCTACATAAATAATTTTTCCGTCGCTGTTTTTGTAAATGTAAACACCCGGTTTAGTCGGGACAGAGTGGAGTTTTGATTTTATTTCCTCGAATGAAGAATTATTTTGCGATAAATCATCGTCATGATTATCTACAATATTTTTAGTTTCTTCAATCATTTATTATTTCAAAGCTCGGCTAATATTTTTAAAATTGTAAGAGCGCATCTCTCCTTACTCATCGGTGGAAAGACTTCCTCTCTACCGAATTTTGTCAATATTGTTATAGTATTATCATCCGATTGGAAGCCGCTTTGTGGCTTATTAACCGAATTGACTACAATAATATCACAGTTTTTATTTCGTAATTTTTTCCAGCCGTTTTCTATTTCATTAGAGCTTTCGAGAGCGAATCCTACTAGTTTCTGGTCTTGTCTTTTTATGGAACCGAGTGTAGCGAGAATATCATTTGTCGTTTGAAGTTCTACAACTAATTTTTCGCCGACTACATCTTTTTTAATTTTACCCTTGAAAGGATTGATAGGGGTGAAATCCGCAACTGCGGCGGCAAGTACTGCATAATCACATTTTGCATATTCTTCGCATACAAGGTCATACATTTCGTCGGCAGATTCAATATCCATTCTTTTTACATTATCAGGTGTATCCAAAGTAACCGGACCGCTGACAAGGACCACCTCTGCACCTGCGAGGGAAGCTATTCTTGCAAGTGCGAAGCCCATCTTACCCGAAGAATAATTTGCAATAAAACGTACATCATCTATTTTCTCATAAGTAGGTCCAGCAGAAATTAAAACCTTTTTTCCTGCTAAAAATTTTTCATTTATCTCGAATCCTAGAGATTCCTTTTTCATTTTATCGAGAGCAAATTCCGCTTCCCACTTAGTTTTATCGGCTCTGTCCTGTAAGGACTGTACAGGCATTTCGAGAGCATCTTTTATTGAAGTGTCATCCTTTACATCATCACGATGTTGTATGAATGCAAAATTAATATCATTAAAAAAATTTTTCAGAAAATCGAAAATTACAGATAACTCCGGCAATCTTCCGGGACCTGACAGTCCGCTTGCGAGTTCTCCTTCTTCAGGTTCAATGATAAAAGCACCGTAAGATTCAAGAATTTTAACATTTTTTTGTGTTGCCTTATTTTGCCACATTGAATAATCCATTGCCGGAGAAATTATTAAAGGTTTATTTTCCGGCAAAGCAATTGCAACTGTGGCAAGTGCAGTATCGCAAATGCCGTGTGCAATTTTTGCAATCGTCGAAGCTGAGCAGGGGGCAATAAGCATTAAATCGCACCAATGAGCAAGTTCGATGTGCCAGGTACCTTCATGTGTTGCCGAATCGGGAAACATTTCTACCGAAACAGGCTTTCTTGTTAAGCTTTCGAAAGTCAATGGTGTTATAAATTTGCATGCAGAAGGAGACATAATCACCCTTACCTCCGCACCCATCCTCATAAGTTCACGTGCAATCTGTGCCGCTTTATATGCGGCAATCGAGCCGGTTACTCCAAGCAAAATCTTTTTTGATTTAAATATTTCCATTGTTTTTTCTATTTACATTGTAAAGCAATGATTAAATTCTTTGCAAATCTATAAAAATTATTTTAATATAATAAAAGATAAGTGTTTCGTTGTTATATTTGCTAATTACACAAAATGAGTTTTTCTGATGAAATTTGCTATACGAATTGCTCTGAGATATATTTTCAAACTTAGGTCATTCCAGTTTATTACTGTTATTTCGACCATTTCTTTAATTGGAATTATCGTTGGAATAGCTGCAATCATATGTGTTTCCTCGATATTTAACGGATTCAGGGAATTTACCGAAGACCAGTTGATTTCGTTTGACCCCCACATTAGGCTGATTCCAAAAGACGGTGCAATGTTGAAAAATCCCGATTTCCTTCTTTTGTCATTAAAAAAAATATCTGAAATTTCTGCTGCATCTCCTGTAATTCAAGGCAGGATTATTATTTTAAAAGGAACGGATATTCAGGTTGTAATTCTGAATGCGGTGCAGGTAAAAGAAATTCCTTTTGTATCCGGAATTAAAGAAAAAATTATTATAGGCAGATTTAATTTATCAGATACTTCCGAGTTTTCAAGAATTGTAGTTGGTTCAGGAATTTCAGAGAAACTGAAAATTTTTCCCGGAGATACAATTGCTTTGCTTTCTCCTGCAAATATCGAAAAAGCTTATGCCACACTAAACTTGCATCCTGAAATTTATGCAAGAGTATCCGGAATTTTTCAAACTAATGCAAAAGAGTATGATGCTACTTACGTTTATGCTTCGGACAATATAGGAAAAAAATTATTTCACCTCTCTGAAAATTCTGCATTTTCGATTGATATAAGGCTTAATTCAATTAATGATGTAGATAAAGTAAAAAGTAAACTTGAAAAATTATTGACTGGCGAAAATGTAATAGTGCAGACTTGGTACGACCTACACAGAGATTTGTACAATATAATGCAACTCGAACGCTATTCTACATTTGTTATTCTAAGTCTTATAATAGTGATTGCGATTTTTAATGTACTCGCTTCGCTAACAATGACAGTTATCGAAAAACGTTCTGACATCGCATTAATCAAGGCTTTAGGTGGTACTAAGCCCGATATTCAAAATATTTATCTTGCAGAAGGACTTATAATCGGCTTGATTGCTACTTTTCTCGGAACTGCTCTGGGATTGGGTTTGTGCTACGGGCAGATTTATTTCCACTGGTTTCAGCTTGACCCGTCAAAATTTCTGATTCCTGCAATTCCGGTATCTATTTATACGTCTGATATAATAATTGCCGTGTTACTTTCTCTTGTGTTATCAGTTTTTGCGGCGATTTTACCCGCAAGAAGAGCCGCAGACACTAATATTGCGGAAGCTTTAAGAAATGAATAAATCAAATTATTAAGAGGCTTTTATGAAAATAAAAACAAATAATTTAAACCAAAATATCAAACTTTTTTTTCTTTTCGTATTCTTCATTGTTTGCTTTGCTTCTGATTCTTTTTCACAGGGTGTGGTCACTCTTTTGCAGGGCAGAATCTCAGAAAAAGGAACCAATAAACCTCTTGAGGCTAACATAAAATTCAAAAGTCTTAGCGGAAAAATTATTACTGCAAAATCTAACTATTCCGACGGTGCATACCAGTTAGTTCTAAAACCCGGTGAAACCTATGTTCTCACTTTTAAAGATTATTTTCCGACTGACAGAAATACTGTAATTAATCTTCCTGATTCAAAAAGCTATTCCGAAGTAACGATGAATTTTGTTCTTGAGAGTGTTCATCAAAATATGGAATTGTACCGTTTCAGCGGCTTTGAGCCTAACAGTTACAGCATTGTTGACAACTCAAAACCGAATTTCCAGGCATTGAAAACATTTCTCGAATTCAATCCGAAAGTAAATGTTAAAATCACTGTATCATCAATTGATTCAAAAGTAAAATATTCTACTCCTAAACGCGATAAAAAGGATAAAAAAGCTAAAAAAGAAAAAATATCCGATATAGCTAAAGCAAGAATGGATGCCATACGTAGTTTTTTCGAACAAATGAATATGCCGACTGCCCACATGATGTTCGAAGAAGTGAGAAAACCGCTTGAAGTTACCAAAGGTAAGGAAAAATCAAGAATTAATGTTTTGGTTACTGTTAGCAAAATTCTCGATATTTAATGTTACAATGTCATTCCCGCGAAAGCGGGAATCCATCTTTCTTGTTACCTTTTCTTGTTACCAAGCTCCCGCTTGGTAACATTCTTGTTCCGTTATACCACACGACCTTGTCCTGTTGAATTTGTTTCAGCATCTCTCTTCAAATTTTATTTAGTTAAGATTCCGAATTTATTCTGAAAACATCTAACTCCTCATTCAACTCAGTCCACTCTTCTATTCTTTTATCCAACGATTCACGTAATTCTTCATATTTCGCTTTTCGTGTATTTGTCAATTCAACATCCGACATAAGTTCTGCATTGGAAAAATCATTTTCTAATTGCTGTATCTGCTTTTCCAATTCTTCGATTTTAAGCTCACATTCATTAATTGCTTTTCTGAATTTATTCTCTTCGCGCTGATAATTCTTTTTCTGTTCGCGGTACAATTTGGATTGTTTCGGATTTTCTTCTTCTCTCTGTTCAGCTGTTTTCTCTGAGTTTTTGTCTGAATACTCTAGTTCGGACAAAGCATCAATTTTTGTTTTTTCCAGAAAATCATAGATATCACCGGTGTATTCACGCAGGGTTCCGTCTTTGAAGTAAAATGTTTTATCGGTTAATCCTTTTAGGAAATCGCGGTCGTGCGAAACAATTACTAAAGCACCGGTGTAATTTATCAGAGCGTTCTTTAGGACATCTTTTGCTGCCATATCAAGATGGTTAGTCGGTTCGTCAAGTATGAGCAGATTGACGGGATTTAGTAATAATAAAGCAAGTGCTAATCTTGATTTCTCTCCGCCGGAAAGCACCTGTACTTTCTTTTCAACAGTTTCCCCGCTGAATAAAAATGCTCCCAGCAGGCTTCTTACCTTGGTTCTCATTTCACCGTAAGCGGCACCGTCAACTGTCTCGAAGACCGTAGCTTTGCCTTCCAACAGCTCTGCCTGATGCTGTGCGTAGTATCCTGTTTGAACGTTGAATCCGATTTTCAGCGTTCCTTCATAATCTTCCAATCCTGCAATAATTTTCGATAAAGTAGATTTTCCCTCGCCGTTGCGTCCGACAAATGCGATTTTTTCTCCTCTTTCAATTGCAAAATTAATTTTATTCAAAACTAAATTGTCCCCATAACTTTTGCTTAATTCTATTGCTTCTGCCGCTACTCTTCCTGAGCGGGGAGCTTCGGGAAAACGGAAATTTATTTTTGTAACATCCTCATCTTCAAGTTCAATTCTGTCCACTTTTTCTAATTGTTTTATGCGCGACTGCACTCTGGAAGCAAGTGTAGCCTTGTAACGGAACCTCTCTATAAAACGCTCTGTCTCTGCAATTTGTTTCTGTTGCTCTTTGTACGATGCAATTTGTTGCTGACGGATTTCACCGCGTAAGCTGATGAATTTCGAATACGGATGATTGAAGTCATACATCTTTCCGTGAGACAGTTCCATTGTTCGAATCGTAACCGCATCAAGAAAAGTTCTGTCGTGCGAAACTATTATAATAGAACCGTCGTAGTTTTTCAGAAATTCTTCGAGCCACTGAATTGACTCTATATCAAGATGATTAGTCGGCTCATCTAACAAAATACAATTCGGTTTGCTTATAAGTATTTTTGCAAGCTCCACCCTCATCTGCCAGCCGCCGCTGAATTCATTCAAAGGTTTGTGGAAATCCTCGCGTTTGAATCCCAACCCGACTAATATAGTCTCAATTTCTCCTTCTACAGTATTTCCGCCTATATGATTAAATCTTTCGTTAAGTTCGGTGTGCTTCTGAATTAATCTCAGATAAGACGGAGAATCATAATCGCTGCTAATTGAAATCTGCTTGTTAATTTCCTGCATCTCCGCTTCTATACTGTTCATTTCGGTCAGTGCGGATAAGGTCTCGTCAAAGATTGATTTTTCCGAATTTGTTACAGTTTCCTGAGGCAGATATCCTAACCGAAAATCTTTTGGTGTTGTAATTAATCCTTCTTCAGGCTTAATAATTCCGTTTAATATTTTCAGTAAAGTTGATTTACCGGTACCGTTCCTGCCGATAAGCCCAATCCGGTCTTTTAGATTAACCGTAAACGAAATTCCGTCGAACAGATAGCGGTTCGCAAAATGTATTGATATGTTAGATGCTTGTATCATATTTTAATTACTGTTTTTTCGAAGTGCAAAAATACGAATAAAACTAAAAATAGAATTTTTGATTTCCTATTATTTTCTTTATTATTCTTTTTGATTTTGTTTTTACAAAAATAATTCAGATTTTGAATCGTTCAGTTTCTTGCTTATACAGAATTAACTCTAAAAGGTAAAATTATTTCAGAATCTCCGGCATTAAATATTGTAATCATTTCTTACAACGGGTGCAAACTCACCGAACAATGTATCAATTCTCTGATGGATACTACCCTGATGACAGATTATATTATCACAGTTGTTGATAATGCATCCACCGACGACACAGAAGAAGTTATAAAACAGAAATTTCCTCAGGTTAGATTTATCTCCAATTCTCAAAATCTCGGCTATGCCAAAGCTGTCAATATCGGCGTGAAATCATACGATACCGAATTTGCTCTTGTTGTTAACAACGACGTGATTTTCCATAAGGAGCTTGTGGATAATCTTCTTAAATTTATTTCTGAAAACAAAAATATAGGGGTTGCAGGAGTCCGGCAGTTCTATCCCGACGGCACAATTCAGTATTCTTATGGCGACCCTCCCGGAGCATTGACCGGGTTGAAAAATTTATTATTTATTAATTCACTCAGAAACTTTTTTGCTGAACATTCTAAGAAGAAGAATAATAAAATAATTGAAGTAGGATATGTTGACGGTGCCGCTCTGATGATACGGAGAGAAGTTTTCGATGTTCTTAACGGATTCGATGAAGATTACTTTTTTTATACCGAAGAAGCTGATTTCTGTTACAGACTCCGAAAGAATAATTGGTCTGTGGTTTTCAATCCGTCTCTTGCTATTACACATCTGCGGGGAAGTACAACGGCACATTCCTTTCCTAATGAACAGCAGATTAAAATGCTTGTTGATTCCAAATTCCTGTTTTGCAGAAAGCATCTCAGTAAAATCGAAACTATCTTTTATACAATTTGTGAGCTGGAAAACAACTCAATTCTATATGCAATCACCGCTGTGACTTCAATATTCCTGAAAGACGAAAAACTATCAAAAGCTAAAGCCAAGCTGGATTTCCATAAATACAATATAAAATATCTTTTACGTTCTAAAAATACGAAAGTCCCGCTTGGTTAGGATTTAGGTGGAGTTCATAAAATTTAAATTATAGAATTATGAAAAAAACATTTACCGTATTATCTTTAACATTTGCTTTTCTGCTGATTGTTTCTGACTGCCCGGCACAATCAGGTGTATGGGAAGAACTGAAGCCAACAAATTCACCATTACCGAGATTGGCTTTTGGTATGGCTGAAATTGGAGATGGAAAAGTTTTAATTTTTGGTGGGGAAGATAATACAAAAAAACAAGATGAAACCTGGATTTATGATTATAATGAGAATACTTGGACACAAATCAATAATGATATTCATCCTGATAAAAGATATAACCTCATTATGGCAAGAATTACAAAAAATAAAGTATTAATGTTTGGAGGATGGAATCCATCTGGACTTATTGAAGCTGGATATTACAATGATACCTGGCTGTTTGACTTGGAAACCTTACAGTGGACGGAAGTAAAACCTGAAATAAAACCATCACCAAGAAGGAGTTTCGGATTAGCGCAACTTATGGATGGTAAGGTTTTATTATTTGGCGGGGATACTGTAGCAGCGAACTATGCAAATGATACCTGGCTGTTTGATATAGACAGTAATAATTGGCAAAGAATCCCGAATGGTATTTCTACAAGACCTCCAGAGTGTGAAGCAGGTATGATGGCTCAAATTGATACAGGTAAAATTTTATATTATGGGGGTTTTTATAGTAAAAGGTTAGATGAAACTTGGCTTTTTGATTATAATGTAAAAAAATGGATAAAAATTGAACCTAAATTAAAGTCTGTTCCCATTGCGGGATCTTCGATGGCAGGCATAAGGAAGAATGAAGTTGTGTTTTGGGGCGGGGACTTAGATTCTTATGGACATTATGATGAATTATGGCTATTTGATTTGATTGATTCATCGTGGAAAAATATTCAAACAAATATAAAACCGGATGGGAGATATGCCCATCAAATTGTTAATTTTGATGAAAATATGATATTTTTATTTGGAGGATTAAATAATCAAAAAAACAGATGGCATAATGATACTTGGTTGTTTACATTAAAAACGGATTATGTAAATGATAATGTGTCCGGTGGAAAAAAGAAAAATAATTTATATGTTACAAATAATTTCATTCGATTGAATGTTAATTATGCCGGATTAGTGAATTATAAAATTTATGATATTTATGGTAGGACTGTTAAAGAAAGCAACAAAGAATTAATTGACGAATATTTTACTATAAATCTTAGCGATTTAACGAATGGTCTATATTTTCTTAATGTCCAAATGAATAAAAAAACAGAAATCTTTAAATTATTAATTGACAAATAGAAATATTTAAAAAACAATTCTATTCAAATAGAGTCCGGTCAGCACTAATTAAAGCACTTATTTTGTCGAAAATTATTTGTGCGATTTTATTCGATTTTAATGTATCAGATTCTTCCGGTTCAGTTGAATCTCCGGGATACCTGCCTTCAACTGCATAGCTCGTTAACAGCGAAAGGTCTTCAAGATATTCATTGAAATCATTTGTAAATTCATGGCATAAATTTAAAAGATAAATTAAATCATGAGTTCTTTTGAATTCCTGATTACTAAATGTAAGTAATGCCTTTAATGACTTTTCGATACTTTGCTGATTATGATAGCAGACAATATCAAAAGGAATTGTTTTGATATTTAACAACGCATTTGAAGCAAGCAAGTCGTTTCTTGCTTTTTTCAACCACTGTTTTGCCAGTTCTGCATTATTGTCTTTCATACACAGTCAAGCCGTAGTTTTCGATATTATAAAGAATATGGTTTTTTGTATTCTTCCATTTTTCGTATTCCGTGGGAGTATAAACGAGCAAATCCAAGGGAAGTGAATAGGGATATAATTGCATTCTTAAATTTGAAGCTGATTTATATCTCGGTTCTTGTGTATCCGTGATTATAAGTAAATCAAGGTCACTGTCTTTGTTTTGAGAGTTATTTGAATAAGAGCCGAACATTATAATTTTGACTGGATTTATCAATCCAATTATTCTTTCGATAATATTTTGAACTTCATTCGGCATAAATAGAAATGTATTTATTAATTATTCTAATTTTATTTTACAATTTATAAATAAAATAAAAACTTTTAAAAGAAAATTTGTAAATAGTACTTGTTACTGTCAGAAGTAAATAAAAAGAGTCAGGTAATATATTCTACCTGACTCTTTGCTTTATGCTCCTGAGCGCGGACTTGAACCGTGGACCCTCTGATTAACAGTCAGATGCTCTAACCAACTGAGCTACTCAGGAAACTTTCAGACTACAAAATTAAGAAAAATTTTCTGAACAAAAATAATATTTTTTCAGATTTATTTCACTTTTTCCCTTAACGGTTTATTTAATTAGCCTAAAATTGAATATTTTTGTTGAATTGATTTATTTACTTTATTATAGAAAATGATAGTTTCTACCGAATCCATTGTGCTTCATTCACGCAAGTACAGCGATACAAGCAAGATTCTTACTTTCTTCACAAAGGATGAGGGTAAGCTTAATCTTTTGGCAAAGGGTGCAAGGAATTCTAAAAATAAATTCGGCAGTGCATTAAGTCCGCTCAGCTATACTCAGGTTGATTTCTACAAAAAGTCCCAGCGCGATTTGCATATTGTTTCTAAAGCAGAGTTGATTCAATCATGGAATAAAATTATTAATTCTTACGAGCATCTTACTGTTGCAATGATGATTTCGGAATCACTATACCAGACATTACAGGATAACGAAAAGAATGAAGAGTTGTTCGCATTCGTTATTGATACATTCCAAATAATGAACAATTCTGAAGGAAACATTTTTTCTTTTTATATTTATTTTGAATTAGCTTTGATTAAATTTCTCGGATTCGAAATTGATTTCGAACCGGACTTCAAAGACTATATTCAGAACAAATCGGAACTGATTTTTTCGCTTGATAGCGGTACTTTGACCAAAGAGAAAAGAACTAATTTGAAAAATTTTTATATATTTGATTTTGAAACATACGATAAGCTGAAAAATCTGTCAGAAGTGAATCCCGAATCCGTTTCCGTTATTAGTGTGGAATCTAAGTTCAGGACACGTATTCAGAACTTTTTTTCGTATTATTTCAGTTATCATTTGGAACGAAAATTTTACAACAGAACATTCAATATGCTGAAAGCATAGAAAAGTAAATGATACTTAATATACTATTAACATTATTTCTTGTCTTTCTGAACGGATTTTTCGTTGCGGCGGAATTTGCTATAGTAAAAGTGCGTGCGTCTCAGATTGAACTTCGAATCCGCTCCGGTTCAAAGCTTGCTAAAATTGCCAAAAATATTATTCATCATTTAGATTCGTATCTTTCGGCAACTCAGTTGGGAATTACTCTTGCATCTCTTGGTCTGGGATGGATAGGGGAGAGTGTAGTATCAGAAATAATAAAAAGTATTCTTGCAGTATTCGGCATACAGCTTACACCTGAACTTACTCATCAGATTGCACTGCCTCTTGCATTTCTTACTATTACTTTTTTGCATATTATTTTCGGTGAGCTTGCCCCTAAATCAATTGCCATTCAGAGACCTGAATCAACTTCTCTTGTAATTGCGGTACCTCTTCGGATTTTTTATTTTATTTTTGTTCCTTTTATTTGGATTCTGAACACTCTTGCTAATGTTTTGATTAAACTTATCGGCTTTCAACCTGCCGGAGCGGAGCATGGCAGGCACAGTTTCGAAGAACTCCGTTATCTTCTGGAAGAAGGTTCAAAGTCAGGAGTAATTGATGCATCAGAGCATGAGCTTTTGGAAAATGTATTCGAGTTTTCAGACACTCCCGTTAAGCAGATTATGGTACCTCGTGGAAAAATTGTCGGTGTTGAAATTTCGATGACCAGCAAAGAAATCATGGATGTTTTTATTGATGAGGGCTATTCACGTATGCCTGTTTACAACAATTCCATTGATAATATTATCGGTGTAATTTATGCAAAAGATTTTATCAGTATGCTTAGCCATCAGGATACAATTGTAACCCGGGACATAATGCGTCAGGCATATTTTGTAAGGGAAGAACAGAAAATTAATTTACTTTTGCAGTCAATGCAAAAGGAAAAGACGCATATTGCAATTGTTCTTGATGAGTTCGGAGGTACTGCGGGATTGGTTACTCTCGAAGATATAATCGAAGAAATATTCGGCGAAATTCAGGATGAATATGATGAAGAAACTCCCGATATTGTCTCCGTCAGTGGAAATGAATTTGTGATTAAAGCTCATACAACAATTGATTCTGCTAATGATGTATTACCTGTTCCCCTGCCCGACAGCGAAGATTACGAAACCGTAGGCGGGTTTATCACAAGTTTCATGGGAAGGATTCCTGAACTGAATGAATCTTTTGATTGGGAACATTATAAATTCAAAATATTGAAACGTTCTAAACGCTCTATTGAATTAGTGAAAATATTTTTAATCGAAAAGGCTTTATCAGAAGATTAAAAGGCTTATTTTTACAGTAAATTCAGAAATTATTACAAACAAAAAAGATAAATTTTATGTCAGTATTTCTTATAATTTTATGCATTGTCTTCGGAATCGGAATTCTGATTGCAATTATTAAGAGGTTAATCAAATTTGCAATTTCTCTTGCAGTTTTGATTTTATTAATTGTGCTGATTCTGAAATTGCTGAATCTGGCTTAAACTGTATTTTTAAAAAAAATTTGATTGAGTAGATGAAAAAAAGCAGAATATATTTACTTGGAATTTCGACGGGATTAATTCTTGCATTGGCATTTCCGCCGATGCCGATGTTCTTGTTTGCTTATATCGGATTCATACCGCTTTTGCTTGCTCTGGAAGAGAAGCAGTTTAAAAAACCTTTTCTCCTCTTATATCTTACTTTTTTTATTTATCACGGTGGTACAAACTGGTGGATAAGCAGTTGGCAGGCTGAAACCGATCCCTATCTTATGTTATCAGGATTTGCAACCTGGCTGATGCATCCGTTTTTCTTTTTTATTCCGTTTGGATTTTATCTGTTTATCAGGCGCAGAACCAATCTGAATACCGCATTAGCTGCATTTCCTTTTGTCTGGACAGCCTATGAGTGGTTCCATAGTCTGGGAGATTTTTCATACCCCTGGCTGTCAATTGGCTATACTCAGATTTATAATAAATTATGGGTTCAGATGGCAGATTTGGGAGGAGTCTGGCTTGTAACTTTCTGTGTTGTTGCGGTCAATGTAATTATCTTCAAACTGCTGACTGTTTACCGCGAGAAACGATTTGAAAAAGGTTTTTTCAGGTCAGTTCTCAAAGATAAATATCTGCATCCTCTGACTGACACGCTTTTATTACTTATTATAGTACCTTTAATTTACGGATATTTCAGGTCTGAGCAGTTCAATCACAAAGATTTAATCAAAAATTACGAACTTGTGAGAATAGGAGTAATCCAGCCTAACATTGACCCCTGGAAGAAATGGCGTGGCGGTGTATTCGAACAGATTGCAAAGCATAAGCATATTCAGGATTCATTACGGTTTACTGTAGGGAAATTAGATGTAGCTATTTGGAGTGAAACCGCAATACCTTTTATGAACTTCGATTTTAACAGCAGTCATCAGTTCAGCTTTCTGCAGAACTGGATTGATACATCCGGTACATCACTTCTTACCGGATTTACGGATATTTATTTTTATAATAACAGACGTACCGCACCAAAAACAGCTAAGCCGCTCAATCAGGATTCAAACAGAATTTACGAGGCTTTTAACTCAGCATTATTTCTGAATCCTTCACCAAACCAAAATGTTCAGATTTACAGAAAAATGAAGCTCACACCCTTTGCTGAACGAATACCTTATGAAGAGTATCTGCTCTTTCTTAGAAAATATATTGAATGGGGAGTCGGTATTTCGAGTTGGGCAAAAGGCAGGGAACAGATTGCTTTCCACCTTGATAACAAAGGTAAAAAAGCCGGGATAGGCTCTATTATTTGTATAGAATCAATCTATCCGGATTTCGTACGGGGATTTGTCCTGAAAGGTGCAAACATTCTTACAGTTATTACTAATGATGCATGGTACAATTATACTTTTGGTCCCGAACAGCATTTCCAGATAGCCGCAATGCGTGCAATCGAAACACGAAGATATATCGCCCGCTGTGCCAATACGGGTGTTTCCGGTTTCATTTCTCCGAAAGGAGAGGCAATGGATAGATTACCTCAATATAAAACTTCTGCCTTAGCGTATGATATCCCCGCTCTTGATGAAAAATCAATCTATGTAAAAGCAGGAGACTGGTTACCTGAATGTAGTGCAGGTATTACATTTTTTTTAGTATTTTTTGCTTTTTTTAAGAAAAAAAAATAAAATCATTTTATTTAAATGAAACGAAGTATTAAATTGAAGTTTATAGTTTATGCAGTTTTTGAAATTTTGATTATTATAGACACCTAATTCTTAAAGTTTGTAAATTAAAACAGTAAGTATTTCCCTTATTCAATACGGTATAAAATATATTTAATATAGACGAAATGAAAGTAATTTATGAAAATTTTATTAGAAGCTATGAATAATAAATTTTCACTTTGCTCTTTTTCGCTAAAAAATTGTATAAAATAAATCTTTTTATTAAAATTATGAGACATATTTATTACATACTTATATTTTTATTAGTTCTCGTTACCTACAAAAATGTTTGCGCCGAAGATTCAATTAATAGTCTTGAAAAAAAGATAAATCTGGTAGCCGGAGAACAAAAAGTCAATTTGTTTAATCAACTTTCCCGTCTTTATAGTGATAATAATCCGGATAAAAGTTTTGAATATGCCAAACAGGCTCTCGAACTGTCAATAAAAATTAAATATTCGGACGGTGCCGTCGAAAGCTATTTCAATGCAGGTCTTG
>JBAYGQ010000007.1:0-15350 GCA_041666585.1 Bacteroidota bacterium | reverse complement strand
GGCGGCTATGCTGAGACTCGGCGGGAAGGTACTTTCTACCGAACAGGCAACAGAATTCTCATCCGAAATCAAAGGGGAGAATTTAGAGGATACAATCCAAATTGTATCAAATTATTGTGATGTTATTGTCCTTCGCCATCTCGAAGAAGGAGCCGCAAAAAGAGCCGCAGGTGTTTCCCCCGTTCCGGTTATAAATGCAGGTGACGGTTCAGGCGGTCAGCATCCTACACAAGCTCTGCTTGATTTATATACAATTTGGTCCGAATGTCATACACTAGACGGACTCTCAGTCGCGATTATCGGAGCTTTAGACCAAGGTAGAACTGCTCGCTCTCTCGCTTATTTGCTCAGTAAATTCGAAAGAATTAAGCTGTACTTTATAGCGCCTGACGAGTTGCAAATCAAATCTGATATACTCGAACATCT
Organism: Bacteroidota bacterium; assembly: GCA_041666585.1. GTDB lineage: Bacteria > Bacteroidota > Ignavibacteria > Kapaibacteriales > UBA2268 > JBAYGQ01. The sequence continues at coordinate 14,924 of JBAYGQ010000007.1, read as the reverse complement.
TGAGGAACGCGGAATTTCGTATCAATTAGCATCTTCAGCAGAAAAAATATTTCAAAAAGTTGATGTGGTTTATCAAACCCGTATTGACAGAACCAGACTTAAAAAACAGGATGTTGATTTATCCATTTACAATATTGATGCAGACGTTTTAAAGAAACTTAAATACAATTCTATTATTATGCACCCGCTTCCGCGTTCAGTTGAAATCAATCCTTCTGTGGATTCAGACCCGAGAGCGGCTTATTTCAGGCAGGCACGGAACGGTTTATTCGTTAGAATGGCACTGCTGACTATGCTTTTTGACAATGATTAATAATATTAATTAAATAAATCAAACAGGAAAAAAAATGAAAACACAAGATTATATTGCAATGGAAGAGCAATTCGGAGCTCACAATTACCACCCGCTTGATGTCGTAATCACTAAGGCGGAAGGATGCTGGGTTACCGACGTCGAAGGAAATAAATATCTCGATTGTCTTGCCGCATATTCCGCAGTAAATCAGGGACACTGTCATCCAAAAATTTTACAGACTTTTGTAGAACAGGCAAAAAAAGTAACTCTTACAAGCCGTGCTTTTCGCAATGACCAATTACCTTTACTTTACAAAGACCTGAACGAAATCACAGGATTCGAAATGTCCTTGCCGATGAATTCGGGAGCCGAAGCAGTTGAAACCGCAGTAAAAGCAGCACGCAAGTGGGGATATAAAGTGAAAGGAATACCTGAAAATAAAGCTGAAATAATTTGTTGCGAAAATAATTTTCACGGTAGAACTATAACTATTATCAGTTTTTCAACTGATGAACAGTACCGTGACGGTTTCGGTCCGATGACTCCGGGATTTAAAATTGTAAAATACGGCGATATCGAATCATTCAAACAGGCTGTCAATCCTAATACAGCCGCTTTTCTGATTGAACCGATTCAGGGAGAAGCAGGTATCATAGTACCTCCCTCAGGTTACCTCAAGGAAGTAGAAAAAATCTGTAAAGAAAACAATATCCTGCTAATTTGCGACGAAATCCAGTCAGGACTCGGCAGAAGCGGAAAACTTTTTGCTTTTGAGCATGATAATATCAGACCTGATATGGTAATAATAGGCAAGGCACTTTCCGGTGGCTTCTACCCTGTCTCCGCAGTTTTATCAAGCAAAGCAATTCTCGGAGTGTTTAAACCCGGCGACCACGGTTCCACATTCGGCGGAAATCCGCTTGCCGCCGCAGTTGCACGAACAGCCCTTAAGGTACTGTTAGAAGAAAAATTAATTCAGAATTCCGCTGAAATGGGTACTTACTTCATGGAACAACTGAATAATATTCAAAGCAAACATATTATAGAAATCCGCGGTAAAGGCTTATGGATAGGTTTCGTACTTGATACCAAAGCCCGTCCCTATTGCGAAAAACTGATGACCGAAGGAATACTTTGCAAAGAAACACACGATAATGTTATAAGGTTTGCCCCGCCCTTAACTATTAAAAAAGACGAAATTGACTGGGCAGTAGAAAGAATTGAAAAAGTAGTCAAATCATTTGATTAATATTTTATATATATTTTGGAGTTTTTATGAGTAAAACAGAAATTAAAAAGACTAAAAAGAAAGTGATTATCATAGGTGCTGCAGGCAGAGATTTTCATAATTTCAACACAATCTACCGCAATTGCGAATGTACCGAAGTCGTAGCATTTACTGCGGCACAAATTCCTGACATCATTGACAGAAAATATCCCGCCGCCCTTGCAGGAAAATTCTATCCGAAAGGCATCCCTATTTTTGCTGAAAGCGATTTGGAAAAATTAATTGCAAAGTATGATGTGCAGGAATGTGTACTTTCTTACAGCGATCTTCCCTATGATACTGTTATGCACTTGGGTTCACGCGTAATGGCGGCAGGTGCCAAGTTTTCAATGATGGGGTCTTTCCCGACTATGATTAAATCAACCAAACCGGTCGTTTCGGTTTGTGCCGTCAGAACCGGTTGCGGTAAAAGCCAGACTACACGTGCGGTGGTCAGAGCATTGTTAGACGCAGGAAAGAAAGTAGTTTCAATCCGTCATCCTATGCCTTACGGAGACCTCGAAAAACAGAAAGTACAGAGATTTGCAAAACTCGAAGACCTAACAAAGCATAAATGTACTATCGAGGAAATGGAAGAATACGAGCCGCATATCGAAATGGGTAGTGTAATCTATTCCGGTGTTGACTACGAAGCTATTGTTCGTGAAGCCGAAAAAGAAGCTGATGTTATTGTTTGGGACGGCGGAAACAACGATATGCCTTTCTACAAACCCGACCTCTCAATTGTAGTAGTTGACCCGCTAAGACCGGGGCACGAAATTGCTTACTATCCGGGTGAAGTCAATCTCAGAATGGCTGATGTAGTAGTTGTCAATAAAGTTGATTCAGCTTATCCCGAGGATGTGGACGAAGTTCTCGAAAATATTCGCGAATACAATCCGAAAGCTCAGATTATTATAGCCGCTTCTTCAATTGAAGTTGATAAGCCGAATTTAATTAAAGGCAAAAATGTATTAGTAGTGGAAGACGGACCTACACTTACTCACGGTGAAATGGCTTACGGTGCAGGTATTGTTGCCGCACGCAGGTTTGGAGCCGAAAGTTTGATTGACCCGCGTCCCTATTTAGTTGGCAAACTAAAAGAAACATTCGAAAAATATCCGGAAATCGGTATTTTGCTTCCTGCAATGGGTTATGGCGATAAGCAGATGAAAGACCTTGAAGCAACCATCTCAAAAACCAAATGCGACGCTGTTGTAATCGGTACTCCGATTAATCTTGCACGCTTTATCAAAATCAAACAGCCGAACACAAGAGTATTTTACGAACTCACTGAGATCGGTAAACCTAACATAGCAACTATTCTGAAAGAAACAATTCTTAAGAAGAAATAATGATTATCCTAATTCATCCGATGACTACCAGTCATCGGATGAATACATATAAATTCAATCTACATCATTTTTCTGAACTTAGCGAAGAAACCAATCCTTAAAGTCCAATTAGAAGAGCTTAGCGGATAGATTCTTCACTTCGTTCAAAATGACATTTTAGGTATATTTAAAATTTTTCAAAATAAATTAATTTGAATTACGTATATTTGTATGTTTGTGTTACATTAATACGTATCGGAGAATTCATGGAATCGTTGCAATCATCTTTTATTTCAATAAGGGTTACTAAAGCAGAAAAAGCAAGGTTTAATCTTTTATCCGCTATTGAGAACAAGCCTGTATCAACGGTAATCAGAGAATTAGTAGAAAAAGAGCTGAGCAAAAGGAAATATTCTGCAATCGATTTAAGAAAACTTCCTAAAGAAATCAGAGCAGAAATTTTAAAGCAAATGACAGTACAAGCAATGCCTGTTTATAAAAAATATAAAGACGAACTCTTTATTGATGAAACAGGAGACGGAATAGAATGAAAACTAAATCTGTTGAATACCTTCAGGGTGACGTTTGCTTGGTTGATTTCAACCCGACTCTCGGCGATGAGATAAAAAAAATCAGACCTGCTGTGATTATTAACGGGAATTTTTCGTGCGGATTGGGTTTGAAAATTGTTGCTCCCATAACATCTTGGAGACCGGATTTTGAAAAGATTTGGTGGCTTGTGCACCTGTCGCCGAATAAGCAAAACGGTTTGGATGCTGAAAGTGCCGTCAACTGCTTTCAGATCAGGTGTGTTTCAAATATCAGAATAATTAAGAAGCTTGGCACTGTTTCAAATGAGTTGGAAGAAATAATTGCAACTGCACAGAACTGTATTGAAATTTAGTTAATAAAGTAAGAAGTCCCAACCGTTTCAAGTCGGGACTTTTATATTGAGTATTCTTGGTGAATTCAAAAAATTATATTTTGGAATATTAGTTTCCCATTAATTTCTTGAAACCTGTTTCAAGCTCTGCTCTGTTCATTACAGGAGTTAGTTCTATCTGAGCTTTTAATTGTTCAAAAAGAGGCTCAAATAAGGGCGGCATATTGGATGTATCTGTCATATCAAAGACAAAGAACGCTGTACGCAAACCCTGATATGTAGTAAAATACGCCGCTTCCGGATTGATTTTTTCAACCAAAGCGCCTATTATTTTTGGAAGTTCACCTGTTTGAATTGCTTTGTTTCCGGCTTCTACATCTATGGTGACTTTAAGCATTGTTCTCATTTTGTATCCTTTAAAAAATGTAAAAAAAGTTCATTGAGCAAAATTAATAAATAAATTTAGTTAATCCAAATAATATATTTAGATATAACTAATTATTTTAAATTTTAAAAGAGGAGTCCCAATCGTTGCCGATCGGGACTTTGAGTGATTGTACTTTATTTTGCTTCAATTGTTTTTATTAAAAGCTGATAAAGAGGGGTATCTATTATTGTGGTTGTATGCTCTGTTTTCGTATTTAAATAAATTATTGAACCGAAAATTCTAAATTATTTATTTCAATTCGTCCTTTAATGTTCTTGCAAAATAAGCGGCTTTTTCGACAGCCATCATCATATCTCGATTCTCAACATATACGTCTAATGGAAGATACAATCTCGTAGGAGAATAATTAATAAGAGACCTCACTCCCGAATTGATTAATCTGTCAGCTATTGACTGTGCGTTTTCTGTCGGAATCGCTATAATAGCAACTTCAATTTTTAACTGCCTTGTTGTTTTCTCCAAATCATCAATATGATAAACGCGGCAACCGTGAATCACTCTGTTAACTTTATTTGGGTCTTTGTCGAAAGAAGCAGAAATTGTGATATTCGGATGCCTGCCGTAACAATAATCTAAAATTGCACGACCTAGATTACCCAAACCTACTAATGCAACTTTCTGACCTTCGGGTTCATAAAGAAATAGCTCAATGCTTTTTAATAATTCATCTACATGATAACCCGATACAGTTGAACCGTCGTAGCCGACGACCATCAAATCCCTGCGAACCTGTGCCGGAGACCGTGAGGCAAGGCTTGCCAACTTATGTGAAAAAATGTTCTTCACATTTTCATTCTGCAAATTCTTTAATAATTTCTTATAAAGAATTAATCTGTGGATGATTTTTTCGGAGATAATCATATTTTATTTAACAAAAAAAATTAAAGAATTTTACATATTGTTATTTATTTCACAAACAAATTAAATCAAACTTTTCAAATAGGCAAGAAAAACTTTGTGTAAAAAAATAATTACTGTGATTTTCTGAAATACATTGACCAAGATTAATAATTTTTGTAATACTTCTACAAACGAAGATGGATTATTCAGCCATTCAGAATAAAAAACAACGATGTCCGTCCGTCTTCAAACATGAAAAAAAGGTTGCATAAAAAATATTTTCGAAACAAATGCAGATTTTTCAAACCACATTAACCGTTACAGCACACAAACGCGGTTTTCATCTGATTACCCGACAGGTTGAAGAGCAAATCAAAGAATTAAAAAATATTAAAGCGGGAATAGCACACATTTTAATTCAACATACAAGTGCCGCACTTACTCTTAACGAAAATGCCGACCCGACGGTAAGAAGCGATTTCGACACATTTTTCAATCGCCTTGTACCCGAAAATCCGTCATTGTATCAGCATTTAGACGAAGGAATGGACGACTGCACTTCACATTTAAAATCATCAATTTTGGGTAGCACTTTGACACTTCCCATACGAAACGGCAGATTTGACCTAGGCACATGGCAGGGTATTTACCTTTGCGAATTCAGAAACCGTCCACGCATCAGAAATTTAATTATTACAATTATCGGTGAATTAAATGGCTAATGAAATTGCTGTAGTTCTTATAAGCGGCGGAATGGATTCAGCATTATCAGCCGGAATTGCGATTGATATGCGATTTGACATTGCCGCACTTCATCTAAATTATGGACAAAAAACACAAATGCGTGAACTCAAATCTTATACCGATATTTGTGATTTCTACAATATCGAACAAAGGTTAATAGTTGATGTTAACCATCTTTCCGCGATAGGCGGTTCAAGTCTTACTTCACCTGATATTGAAGTGGATAAAGCAAATTTAAATAATAATGAAATACCTTCGAGCTACGTCCCTTTCCGCAACGCGAACATACTCTCGATTGCAGTCAGTTGGGCTGAAGTAATCGGAGCGAAAGCAATTTTTATCGGAGCGATGCAACTCGATAACAGCGGATATCCCGACTGTCGCCGTGAATTTTTTGATGCATTCGAAAAAACAATTGAACTCGGTACAAAAGCAGGAACATCAATAAAAATATTCACTCCGTTAATCAACATGACAAAAAAAGAAATAGTTGTAATGGGTGATGACATTGGAGTTCCGTTCCATTTGACATGGAGTTGTTACTCCGATAGTGAAATTGCATGCGGAGTATGCGATTCCTGCGCTCTCAGGCTTCGCGGATTCCAGCAAGCAGGAATATCCGATCCATTAGAATACAAGCAAATTCCTGACTATCTGAATTTCTAACTGAGGAGTCACGTGAATTCTAAAACAATTACAATAAATAAAACAGTAAAGATAATAAAGCTACATATTAACCGTTTTAACAATATTAAGATTTTTCATCATTGTGCATAAAAATGATTAAATTTGGAGATGTAATTTTAATTAAAAATTGTTTTATGATTTTAGAAAAAATAACATATAAATATTTTCTTGTACTTTTTTTTATAATATCCTTTATTTCGGGTGCAATCAACGAATTAAATGCTCAGTCTGTTTCCGAGCATATTAAGTATTCTCCGGCTAAACGCTATTCATCGAATGTAATCAGTTCATTTTTCCCAAATCTCGAAACTTCCAAAACTGTTGAAACGACTCAACCTGTAAACAAGAAATCTTCTTCAAACAAAAAAGTTGAAACTGATAATATTAACAACCGCGATAGTCTTAGTCTCAGAGAAAGCAATGACGGAGAAAGAGTTCTAGTCTGTCTTAAACTTCAGGAATACAACAAAAGAATAAGTATCAGCATATATAACATGCTTGCCAAACGTGTACTCGATATTTACGAAGGTACCGCAAGAAAAGATGAATGTCCTGACGAATACACAATACACAAATCAAAACTTCCAAACGGAGTTTATCTTTGCGTTGTAACAGGTGAAAAATTAAAATTGGTGGATAAATTCATAGTTTCAAAATAATATTTACTTCCTGCATATTTTGAGCTATGATGCACAGGAATATCATCCCAATCTTTTACCTTTTATTAATTAAAAAATAAAATTAATAAAAAATATGTTGTTATATCTTTTCGTTTTTATTTAAATTGAAAAAAATGAAAAGATGATTTTCTATTTTTTAATTGATAAGAATAATACGACATAAATAATCGGATATAAAATGAGCTACACTTTTACTAAAGAAGATATTAAAGCTATTTCAAACATTTTGGAATGCGAACCTCAGGAGTTCGAATCCAGTTGGTCATGGCATATTGAAAATGAAAAAGCAGTGCAACCGCTTTTTTTATCAGTTCACAATAATGTAAAACTTTCCAATCAAAGTACGGGACCTTTAATTTCAGTTCAAACAAGATACGGTTATTTTGAACTTCATGATTGTAGTTCATATCTGCTTTTTGAACCGGATGAGGTGATTTTTGTCCAGTCCTGTAATAATAAAGTATCAAGCATGATAGTGGGTAAATCGGGAAACTGCTCTCTTTATTCTAATATTGATAAAAATAATTTAAATACTGATTTTTCTGGATTGGATCCCGTTGTTTTACTGTCTGCAATGCAATTATCTTTAGCTGAAAGTGTTCTTTAATTGCTACTTAAACGATTATTATAATAAACTATAAATTAATTCAAAACGTCAGAATCAATGTCAGTATTAATAAATGTATTTAACAGTTCAGGTAAGCAACCCTTACCAAACAAAAAATTGGCAGATGTTGTAAGAATTGTTTTGAAAAAAGAAAAAATTAAAAAAGCTAAAATCAACATAGTATTAGTTGATAACGATGAATTAAGAAAATTAAATAAAAAATTTCTCAATCACAATTATAATACTGACGTAATTAGTTTTGACATAAGTGAAGAATTTTTGGAAGGTGAGATTTACATCAGCGTTGACAAAGCAATAGAACAGACTGATGAATATAAAGTCTCACTAACAAAAGAGCTGATGAGATTAGCGATACACGGAGCCCTGCATTTAGCGGGCTACGATGATTCTACAAATAACGAAAGAAATAAAATGACAGCTTTGGAGAACGCTTATTTAAGTTAATTGTTACAAATTAAGAAAATGAATCATGTACGAAAAAATTATCGAGATAATAGTCTTTGTTATTGCCGAATTAAAACAAAATAAAAATTTTGATGAAATAGATATTGGAGAACTCCAGAGATTAGGTTATACTCAAGAAGAAATTTCTACCGCATTCAGTTGGATAGTTGACAGAATAGAATTCTCAGATAAATTCCCCACAAATTTAGTATTCACGACAGTTGATTCATTCAGAGTGCTTCATGAGGTCGAAAAACAGTTGTTTTCACCCGAGGCATGGGGCGATTTGGTACAATTGCAAACTTTAGGTATCATTTCAAACGAAATGATTGAAATATTAATTGAGCGGGCAATTATGATGGGAATGCAGGAAATAGACAGTGAGAATTTAAAATCTTTCGTTGCCGGATTTATTTTCAACGCAAACTCGAATACTTCTCCGGTTCAGCATTACATGCTGAGAGGCAACGAGCGCATAAATTAATAAAACAAACAATTTATCTAATTTATATAATCTATTTCTATTTTCTATAACCGGTCCCGTAGCTCAGTTGGATAGAGCACAGGTTTCCTAAACCTGGGGCCATAGGTTCGAATCCTATCGGGACTACATAAATTTGAACAGTCATAATGCAATATGTATTGAAATGACTTTAATAATAAGCAATTACTTGACATTACTGTCCAATTGAATTTACTGAATATCTCCATTATTCAATTATTTTCTTGTCCATTTTCTTGATTGTTCTTATATTTGTGGGAAGAAAATAATTTATTTAGGAGATTTATGAGAAAGAAATCACCGAACACCCCAAAATTTTACCTTAAAAATCGCAACAGCACTAAGGAGACTAAGCTACGAATAGAATGGTTTGCAGGATATGAAGGCAAACCTATCTCCATTTCTTCGTCAATAGACGTAATACCAAAGAACTGGTCCCATAAAGAGCAGAAAGTTACTTCTAAAGATAAATTCGCATATCAAAAAAACAGTAAATTAGCTGATATAAGCAAAAAAATGATGGATGCTTTATATGACGTTGAAACACAGTACAGGGGCAATAAGTCTGCTATTACAAATGAAAAAATTAAAAACAGATTTATTGAATTATTTTCAGGTGCTTCGAGTTTGCCACAGCAGAAATCATTCTGGGAAGCGTATGACGAATTCATTGCACGTTCCAAGCAGAGGATGAAATCTGGTTCTGCAAATGTTCTGATAAGCGTCCGCCACAGACTTGAAGATTACGAAAAGGCTAAAAATGTTTTCATATCCTTCGATATGATAAATATTGAATTTCGTGAAAATTTTGTTGCATTTTTATACCATGAACGTACTCCGAAACTGAATCCTAATACCGTGTCCAAAACACTTAAGATTTTAAAATCATTTTTAAATGATTGTTTCCAACATAAGATTTTTCCAATGTTTGATATTTCTTTTATGAAAAGTCCAACAGTACCTACATATCATATTGCCTTATCCCAGGATGATTTGGACAAGCTCTGGAGATTAGATGTTGATGATTATGAAAAATACGACAAGGTTAGAGATTTATTCCTGTTGCAGTGCTATACCGCCATGAGAGTGTCAGACTTAATGAAGTTGACCAAGGAAAATATTAAGCAAGTCACTACTAAGCAAAAAGGTAAAAAGGTTAAGCAAATATTTATAGAATTTGTACAGGAAAAAACAGGTTCTAAGGTGAGTGTGCCTGCTACTAATTGCGTTGCTGATATATTGGCTAAATATCCTGACTACAACCTTCCAAAAATAAGCGGGCAAAAATACAATCAGTATCTCAAAGAATTATGTCAATTTGCAGGCATTATCGAGGAAGTAAAAAATAATTCCTTTGAAGGTAACCAGAGGATAACAACAGTAGTACCGAAGTGGGTACTTGTTTCTTCGCATTGTGCCAGACGCACATTTGCGACGATTACCTTGCAACAAGGAATATCTGCTGAGACTGTAAGGCAATTCACCGGTCATAGCACGGAAAAACAATTATATGATTATGCTCAATATACACCTAATGTTTATAATAAAGAACTTATTGAAAAGTGGCAGTAATTCTTATTCATTTACCTTAGTGGAAGGAATCTCAATGCCTATGAAAATGTATGCTTCTTCTTAAAACGTTGCTGTATCAGCCCCTAATTGTGTCGTCTTCTGAATCCATTGATAGTTCTTGGTTTCCGTAATAAAGAATGATAATGACTATTAATCATTCAAAAAAATCCTAACATTTCTTCCAAAAAGAAAAAAATCAAAATAATTAAAAGTATGAATATTTATTTTTCAAGAGAAGTAAAAAATTTCCAAAAATTGTTACTTTATAAAATAAAATGTCAAAAATATTAAATTCCTGTTTTATCCCCGTCAAATATCGCATAAAACTGAACACATAATGGCAATATATGTATAATCTATGCTATAAAACTGTCAAGTTTTTAGTAAAAAAAGTAATTTTATAGCATAGTCTTGCAAACGCCAAAAATATTACACACTAATTATCAATGACTTAAACGATTTTTATTGTCTATTAGGTCGAATCCTTTGCCTATATTATATAATTTTAGCAAATTTATATTCAATCCCTTATTTTTTGGCTCAGGGCATACGAGTTCATAATTATTATTTTTATTTTCGGTTTGTCCGTTCAAATCTACGATGTACTCAATATACCCTGACTGCCTTTTTCGACTATGTAACTGCTGAAATGACGAATCACCAGTAACGGTTTTCCGGGTTCGTTACTCCTAATTAGGTAGTATCATCATCTTTACAAGCATCTCCATTTACTGAATCACGATATTTAGCAATTTCTGCTAACAACAAACTGTTTACTTTTTTCAAATTTTCATTTTCATTTGTAATTTTCTCCAACTCCGGTTTTAAATTATTTACTTCTTCTCTTATTTTAGTATAAGCCTGATTGACCTCTAAGTAATGCTGAAACCATTTAGAATTCTCAGGATTCTGCATGTCTTTTTCTTTCTGAAATAACGCCGCTTCTAACCGACTACGCCATTTTTCATCGTTTTCACTAAGCATAGCTTCAATATCAGAAAGAGTATATAATGCAAAATCGAAATCTTTGAGATGTATCTTTTTATCTTCTGTAACTATTAAATCATCTAAAGTAAGATACTTAGGATATTTAGCAGACCTATCTAATTTACACACACATTTCTCAATTATCTCAAAATTCCTGAATAAGTTATAACTCGAATCAACTTCCTCAATAATACTGTTTATTGTTTCAACAGGGGTGTTATTTCCAAATAAATTTCTAATTTTATCGGCTAAATAATAAATTAATCTTGCTTTTAATTCATCTTCAGTAATTTCAGCTTTTGCACCGACTTTTTTCGCTAATTTTTCAATCAGTATCTGGTCGTTTTTGCGAAGCAATAAATTGTTCGAGACTTGTACCATAGTCAAATCCTTTCATATTTTTGGTAATATTTTTATTATTTGAAAATCTTGCTTCATACTGAATCCAATTCAGTATATCAGCCTGCCAATCTACGATTTCATCGCCTTTAGTATTACACCACTTCTTTCGCATTTTTTGAATACGGGTATTTTCCCGGTTGCAGTGATACTTTTTAGCGAAATTTGTCGCTTCTTCATCAGAGTAGCTCTTAGCTTTTAAAAACTCTTTTATGGCTATTTCAGCCGGGATGCTCACAGCATCTCCTGAATTCATAGTACCACGTACTAAGTTTTCAGATAAGTCTGGATTTGGAGAGATACTCACAGCTTCTTCTCCTTCAGATAATGAATCATTAAAAAAAGAAATATCCTGTGCGGGCGAGATTTTTTCCTCTCCCTCTAATTTTATTTCTTTTTGTCTAATATTTTTTACTTTACTTTGCGAATTAATTATATCATAATCGGCTTCGTAATCCTTAACATCAGGTGTTTTTTCAGAATTAATGCCTTCATCCTCAAAAACAAATCTGTCTTTCTTGTTTTCAGGTAATTTAATTAGTAATAATCCCCTTTTGACCGCTATGCTTTTCCGCAATTCGACAGCTTTAAAATATCGCTCTTGAATACCTTTTGATGTTAATATCTGGTATTTATCGTAAATATTTTTATCGAAAAATCCAAGTTCTGTCAGCCGATTGATTATGTTATTAACATCAGTTGAGTCAAATTCGTTACTTGCCTTACGACAAAAGACAGTAATTTCATTTTTACCAAACCTGCAAAAGTATCCGTGCTGATAAATTTTGCAGAGAAGCCTGAGAACAATTAATGAACCGACTGATGAAAATTCTGCCGATATTATTTCAATTTTATCGTTTTCAAAGAATCCGCAATCAAGAGGATAATAATCCAAACCGGATTTTAATGGTCTTGCCATAGGACACCTATAATTTTGTTATTAAAATAGTTATTTAATTAGATTATTTGTCTCCGATATTTTGTTTAGCAATAGCTTCTTCCAGAGCCTTACGACTGTACCTCTTCGCTGTACCAATCCCGATATTTGGGATTCCAAATTTTCGGATTAGGCTCCTAACAGTATTATTACTCTTACATTTTTTCAGTGCTTTTATTTCCGGTATAGATAAGGCTTCATCAGAAGTTTCCTTGATTTTGAGCAGATTTTGAACTTCTGTCAGAACCTGAGCCTTTTGTTCGACTAATACAGGTTTAATCTTATTAAGCAAATGCTCTGCGACTTGGTCGAGAAATAAATCGGTTGTGTTCATATACTTCTCCTTTCAGAAAAGATTTAAGAATCGGGAGTGTTAGCCATAGAGGAATTCGTTAGGAAATTATAAAAGAAATTTATAATTTTGTAAACGGGAATTAGTATATGGCTAAATCCTTTCTTCTTTAAGCCGGTAAAAGGTTCGCGAAAACAGCATTTACCGGCTTAATTTGTGATAAAATAAATTAATTAAATAATTAGTAGAAATAAATTTTGCATAACCTCCCTGTATAATTAATAAATTTTTTCATTATGTTATTCCATTATTCGTTATTACTGTCAATCTTTGTATCCGCTTCCGGTGCGGTTTTATCTGCCGAATACCCTGCCGCCATTGCTTGTTGCTTTTCAAACATTGCTTTCAACTCGGCTTGTCTATCGTAATTCTGTTGATTCGGAAAACCTGCGGGATACGATGGCATCGGCTGAGGCTGAGGGTCATTTTTTTGGGAAAGTTTTTCCCTCAACATATTCAGGGCGTTATTGAATAAGTCCAAAGCACCGGTGGCAAGGCTCGGATTCTCTTCTACGGTTCGCAGTAAGCCGGACAAACCGGAAGTTTTCGGGGACGTACTTTTAATCATTTCCGAAATCTCGCTGATTTCATTATCTAATGTTTCATTAATAAAATCCTTTATTTCGATTTTAAACTGCTCTAATTCAATTTTAGATACTGCTTCATTTTTCATTGTTTGATGTTCTTTTTCATTTTGTTGTTTATATAAAATGTGCATTTTATCATTGTAATCCAGTTTATTCAGCAAGTTGAGGTTTTGCAGTTTAAGGTCTTGCTCCCGGTCTTTTAATTTTAAAATTTCTTCATTTTTCTCCGTAATCCTACTTTCTTGATTAGTGATATTGTCAAAGGCGTATTTCTGAACACGCTTATTTAGTTCTGCTGAATCTTCGCTCATAACTTCTTCTCCTATTGAATTAATAATATTTTGTGTATATTTTCTTTTAACTCCGCCAAGAATATCCTCTTCGACTCGCTGATTTAGAAGGTTTAAGTGGTAAAAAATATCAGATAACGTATTCCCAAATCCCTTGTATTGAGATAGGAAATTTAAAAATTTATCTGCATACTTTGCCTTAACCGGTTCATCAGGTTTATTCATTATATTACGTAATGTTACCCGACAAGCATTAATTATTCCCCCAAACTCCGTATCTGAAGGTCCGTACATTTCCTTGTAATTTTCAAAATCAAAGCCATATACTCTTCTATGGTTAGCTTTCATTCCGCTTTCCTTCATATTTTTGTAGCTTTAGGTAAATATTTTTAAATATTCTCATAAACAAACTCTGCTAACTAATGTAAAAAAAACGTAAATAATAGTATAATAAAAAACATCTCTAATGGTTGTTACAAAATTAATTCAGATTCTTTTGCAATACTCCTTTTTTTTTCCACAGAAAAATCTAAGTTATGCACAATTGCTTGAAATAATTCACAAGTTATCCACAATATTTATAACCATATAATATAATTGAACTTATAGTTTAATTTATGGTTTTAAATTAAAATGCTGTTTTTACAATACTGACCGCATCCCAAGAATTGAAGCCTTCTCAGCAGACTATTCAAGTAAGAGCATATTCGAAATCTGATTCAATTTTGACCTTTTTTATAAAAATATTCTACATTGGTTACAATTAAAAACATTTATTCTTAATTTGCATATATAAAATTCCGAAAAATATTTTTTGTTATTAGTGGCTTCGATTTATTTTAAAGAGGCTGAAAATGAGTTCTGACCTTACTTCCTGCAAGCATAAGAAGGAAATTATTTTTTCTCATACGCTTCGCAAATTAAATAATGGATACATGGCTATTCAAAATATATGTGTGCTGTACTTGCTCTGCGGGTATGGATGTTTTTTAATTATTAGTTGACAAGTTAATATGGCAATCAAAAAATCTGAATTATATTCATCCCT
>JBAYGQ010000006.1:0-15675 GCA_041666585.1 Bacteroidota bacterium | reverse complement strand
ATCATTCGAAAGCAAATGCCTAAGTGTTAACTGATGAAGCTTCCCCCAACTCCATAAGCTGATTTCTTCTGTTTCAAATTTTTCTGATAATATTTTCGAAGCATCTTTAAAACTGCGTATAATTATATTTTCCCTATACTCATATTTTTGAGAACGTACATTATCGAACCAGACAGAACTTGTAGTGTCGGATACTAACTCAAGCATCCGTCGCATTGCAATATTATTAAGAGATGTATATTCTTTCAGTAGGTTATCACCGAGTTCATCTGCAAACGTATGATAGAGCAAACGCTCGATATAGACATTTATAATTGCTGATGACGGAGTATTTGAGGCAACAAGATAATCCCATTTCTTTATTCTTGCCAATACTTTTTTCTCAAAATCATTCAGGGCATAATTGTATTTATCGAGAATGGGAATAGCCTGTTGAAGCAGTTGTTTAGAATAATTCGAATAAATATCCATCTGCATAATTTGTGCATCACGTGAATTATAATCATTTACCTGAATCAGTAATTCTTCAATTCTCTCTGTCCTTGACTGAGGTTCCCAATATGATGACAAATAAGGTTCAGACGCTCTATATAATTTATTGTTTGCCGAAAAAACAAATTTTCTCGGAGGATTCGTAACATAAGGTAAGGTTGAAAAAGATGCTTTACTTTGCCAATCATACCCGGCTATCCATGCAGGATTCGGAAAGTTCGGTTTACATTCTTTCATTCGTACAGGATAAGAGCCTGCAGGTGCTATGCCTATATTTCCCGATTTATCAGAATAAGCGAAAACTAATCCCGGTGTTATCCATGAATCCAAAGCATGCTTGAACTGAGTCCAGTTGGAGGCTTTGTTGATATTAAACAATGCTGTTATTTCATCGGATTTATTTTGTCCGATCCATGAAAAAGTAATGCAATATTTTTTGAAGAATTTCTTTAAGTATGTAGTGTCATTGACTTCAGTTAAAATATCCGTATGAATATTTGCCGAATAATCACTAAGAACAGAAGAATGGTTTGTCTTTTTAATATAATATAAAAAGTCTTGTTCTCCTTTGACTTTAATAGTATCCTGAATAAATCTGAATTTTATTTTTTTACCGTCTGAATTATGATAAAATTTATTATCACTGCTGTCTGTTTTTTCTACGAAATAATCAAAATCATCGAGCATCATATTTGTGAAACCCCATGAAATATTATCATTACGACCAACCCAGAAAACAGGAATTCCAGGAAGAGTAAAGCCGGAGACATTAAGTCCGGAGGCTGAAACATGGAGTTGATACCATTTCGGAGGTAGGCTGATATTGAAATGTAAATCATTGACAAGCACGGTGGAACTTTTAGGGTTTTGTTTATTTTTTTTGATTGCCCAAATACTGCTACCGCCATACGAATTCTGCCATCCGGTATATCTTCCGATATTTTTCAGAAGCATTCCGATTTCAGAAAATCCTGTATTTTTATTATCTGAATTATTAAATGTAACAGTTTGCTTATCGTTTTTCTTAATTATCCTGTTTGCATCACTTGTATCGAAAACATGAGGAGCAAGCACCGGATAAGACGGAATCAATTCGGAAGCCTTCTGTGTCCCTATTCTTTCTGCAATCTCTGCAAAAACAATATCGGAGCGAAATCCGGGACTTGATTCTAATGCGAATAGTCTTTGCAAAATAATACAATCTTCCGGTTGCCACAGTTCAGGCTGGAAGTCAAGGGCACAAAATTCAAAAGGCAATTTTTTTGCATTTGATTTAATATAAGCATTTACACCGTTTGAATAAGATTCAAGAATTTTTTTTGTCGATTTAGGCATAGCTTTGTACGATTCGCTTGCTATTCTTCTTATATCCAGAGCTCGCATAAATTTATCAATCTTAAGGGTTTTTGCTCCGAATATTTCTGATAATTGCCCTCTTCCGGTCATTTTCTGAATTACCATCTGCCAGAGCCTATCCTGTGCATGACAATAACCTACCGCAAAAAAAGCATCAGATTCATTCTTTGCAATAATATGCGGAATGCCGTACTGGTTCTTGTAAACTAAAACAGAATCCGTAAGACTTTGAAACCTGTCTTTTTCAAAATCAGACGGAATGGACCTTGTCGCAAGGTTTTCGAAAAAGATATATACTGCGATGATTATCAATATCATTGTTAAAATAAATGCAGGTATTTTGCGGAAAAAATTCATCCTTACATCCAGTTGTTTTTTTTGTACCAGTCAATAGCATCCTGCATACCATACTCTAATGATACTTTCTGCTCATAGCCGAAATCTTTTTTAGCATTGTCTATTGAGCAAATCCAGTAATCCTGTATAAAGTCGAGTCCTTTTTCATAATTAAAAACAGAAGGCTTCTTAGAAAATTTATTAAAAAATTCCGATACTCCGGCAACAGTCATAATAGTAAAGTGGGGAATTCTCAGTTTTATTGCTCTTTTTTTTGCCAAAGCTGTTTTTATCACATCCATTATTTCATCCCATGAATAAAATTTATCCGATGCAATAAAATATTTCTTTCCTATTGTTTTATCAGATTCTGCGGCTTCGATTATCCCTCTGGTTAAGTCTTCGGAGTGTACTATCGAAACATACTTTTTATTAAATCCCATAAGCGGAAGAAGTCCCTTCGATGCTATTTTAAATATATCGAGAGTTGCTGTATCCCTTGGTCCGTAAACCGCAGGAGGTCTGACAACAGTAATCGGAAGTTTATCGAAATAAGTTTGAACCGCTTCTTCAGCCGCTTTTTTACTCCTACCGTAGCCTGTAATAGGTTTCATCGGAGTAGCTTCATCAACAGGTTTATCAAGAGATTTCGAAGGACCGACAGCCGTTTGACTGCTCACATATAAAAATCTTTTCAAATCAGGAGCGTTCTCCAGAGCGGCATTCAGAAGATTGACAGTACCGTCGCGGTTTGCTTTCAGATATTCTTCATCGTTTTTGGCAACAACAAGTCCTCCTGCATGATAAATATAATCAACCCCTTTTACAGCTTCGGCAAGTCCGTCTTTTGAAGATAAACCCGCTTCAATCAGTTCCACAGGCTTTTCTTTAAGCCATCTCAGGTTGCTTGTGTTTCTGTAAATACACCTTACCGAATATCCTTTTGACAGCAATTTATCAACGATATGACTTCCTATAAATCCTGTTGCTCCTGTTACTAATACTTTCAATTTTTCTCCTGTTCAATTCAAATTTTATTAATAACTATTCTAACTATCAGGTACTGCAATTTTATAAAAATCATTTTTAGTCGGTGCAGGTAGATTTTTTCCCAGAATCCACGGATTAAGCAGTTTTACATATTTATAAGTAGTACCGTTTGCCTTTGCCCATTCAGCTAAATTCGGAATCGCAACTTTACATTCAATCAGTTTAACTTTCGACTCAGTATAAATATCATTTTTGGAAATTTTAAATCCGTATTTCTCGGGATTAGTCATAATCTCTTTTATGATAATTATTCTCAGAATATAACGCGAAGTTTCCTCATTCAGAAATAATTCAAAATAATTATCAGTACCCTGAAAATCAAGATTAGAAATCACCCCTGTATGTCCCATATTGTAGCCTGCCGCCGCAAGAAGCCATGATTTATGAATATTATATCCTTGTTTCAGATAATTTAAAGCGGCAAGTGTACTCTTTTCGGGATGGCGTCTTTCGTCAACAAAAGTGTCAATCCTAAGTCCCATTTTCCTGCCTGTACCTTCTATAAACTGCCACATTCCGACAGCATCCTTCGAAGAGCGTGCCATAAAAAGAGCGCTCTCGGCAACAGCTATAAATTTCAAATCGTCCGGCATATTATTTTCTTTTATTATCCTTTCGAACATAGGGAAATACCTTCCGGCACGCTTCAAATAGAGAATAACCTGACCCGGTTGTTGCAGGGTCAGATAAAATTCCCTCTCTGCCCGTTCTCTAACCTCAGGCACATCCAACGGCACTTTTTCTCCGCAGAAATTGAGTTCGGAAGGCAATTGTAAGGATGATATAAAGTTGAAATAATTTTCTGTAACATTATTCTGAGGATTAGCATATTGTCTCTGCTCTGAGCATGCTAAGCCCAAAACAATAAACAGCAGGGCTAAACCGATTTTTTTCATAATCATAGTGATTTTTTTATTAAAACAATTAATTTTTGTCCTGGTTTCCGAGAGCGATAATTTTACTGCAAATAGCTTTATCTCTTTCTTCGTTGGTTGCAATAACTATTCCGCAGTTTTTATTTTTATGCTCTTCAATTATCTTCATTACGGCATCGCACCCTTCAGAATCAAGATTTGTCATAGGCTCATCTAAAAATAAAAGCTCAAAATCATTCTGCAGGGCAAGTACATATTTGAATCTCTGTTTCATACCTGATGAATAAGTTCTTATAGGGTCATTCCTTTTTCTGAACAAATTAAAATACTTCAGATAAGTTTCCCCTTTTTCGTTATCATATTTTCTTCCTCGAATCATATAAAAAATTTTGAGATGTTCAATAGGTGTGAATTCTTCATATAAATTCAAATAAGGTGCAACGTAACCGATGTGTTCAAAATATAGCTCGGAATCTATTGTTTTTCCCTCAATTTCCAGATTGATTTTTCCTTTAGTCGGTTTGACCACTCCAGCTAGTATTTTCAATAAAGTTGTTTTGCCTGAGCCGTTATGTCCCGTTACAGCTACAACATCTCCATTTGTTACTTCCAAATCAATCTTAGCAAAAATATTTTTCCCGTGTGAAAATGCTTTCGCTACATCTGTTGCTTTAAGTAGAAAATTTTCCATATATATTTAAATTATTCAACAACTGCAAATTTTCCGATTTTTTCTGAGTCTTTATACCGAACAGAAAAAATATACACTCCTTTGCTCAAATCAGACGGTATGTTTCGCCAGACTACCACTCTGTTTCTGTTATCGGATTCTATTGATAAATCAGCCGAATATATAATTACCATTTCAGCATTCGATACAGTCAAAGTAACTTTTTCCTGTAAAAGGGCTCCTTCAGGTACAGGGAAATAAATATATGATTCATCCGATTGTCTGTATGGATTCGGATATACAAAATCTATTTCCTGTGTTTGATGTCCTGAATTAAAAAATTGTGTATCACAAATCAAGTTATTATTGCTCTGAAATAAATAGTAATATTGAGTATTTTCAATTTGACTGAAACCCGGAAGTGCCGATTTCGCAATAGTTACGTTATATGATTTGTCTGACGGTATCTGCATTATAGCCGCATTCAGGTCGGTGTTCATCAGAATCAAATCCAATGTATCGGCTGTAGAGTTTTCACCTTTAGGCAAGATATGCTTACAGACACGTACCTCAAAAGATTTCATAAAACCTGAATACATAATCGAAGGTGAAGTATATTCAAGAGTATCGGAAAAGTTTATCATCGGAAATTCTTCTGCATAAGCAAAGTACTCACCATGCTTAGCACGTGTCCCGGTAAAATAAATCCAGGGTGCATAATTGCACCATTCAGTTGCAAGGCTTGTTCCTGATTCTTTGAAACTGCTGTCAAATGCCCTATAAGCTGTAAATCCGTCGCTTACCATCTCCCACATTCTGCGTAAAATTATATCTCCGAAATTCCTGTTAATATATTGAGTAAAAGCGGCATTTTTATAGCCGGATTCTGGGTCTCCGATTCCTAATGGATACGAAGACGGACTCCTAAAAAATCCCTTTATCTGAGAATAATAATCTTTGGTATCGGGAAAAAGTCTGAACTCCATCCCTGTGCTCGTCAGCTCATTTAAAGAACTGCTTTGAGGAAAAGATATGCCGTAATTATTCTGCAGAACATGATGGAATTCATGGCAGGCTGTAATTTTCATTCCTTTAATTCCGGTTTCATTGAATGTCGGTTTTTTCTTTCCGGAATTGTCAATCAAAGAATCCAGCGGACTGAAATCATTATCTATCACAGTAAAAGAAGCATAGCACGGAAAAGTTCTGGTTAGGTAAATCTGAAAATCCGGATATGTAATTCCATAAGCAGGTTTAGGACTATACTTGTAATCACCGATATTCAAAAGATAAACATCAACAGCATCCGACCCCCCCCGACCATTGTCGGATGCGGGTTTACAGTATCCCATTGAATCCACTTCAACAAGATATGCATAATCGAAGTAATAAGAAACAGAGTCCACATAATCAGGAATACCGTTCCCGTTCGTATCTTCTAAAGGTACTGCATTAATACCTGTCGTATCGTAATGTATCAAAAATTTCCCGGATGACGAAGGAATCTTTGCCTGAAGTTCTGTCCTGCCTGTTGAATCAGGTACCTTGCAAAGCGACTGCAAAATCTGCTTTTTAACCGATTCCTGCCAAAAAGTTCCGCACTTAACATTAGCAGTTAAGTCGGTAAATTCATCTTCACACAATACAATACCCGCTCCTCCAAAAATAATCAGCAGAAGCAGATAAGTAAATAAATATTTATAAATTTTTCTATCCATTCGAAAATTTGTGAATTACAGAATAAAATAACAATAAAAATACCGAAAATTCTTTGGATACAGAAGAAAAGCTAATGAAAATATTTCGGAAAAGCTAAAAGGGACTACTTATATTGCTGTAGTCCCTTTTAAAAAACCTTTTAAATCACCAGATAACTTCTAATAATTATCTATCTGTGCACGCTGAAGTTTTCCGGAATAATCAATATAAACCGTTTTCCATTCAGTAAAGATGTCAAATACAGTCCAGCCGCCTTCGCGGTGTCCGTTGCCTGTACCTTTAACACCACCGAAAGGCATGTGTGCTTCAGCACCGATTGTAGGAGCATTTATATATGTAATACCCGCTTCAATTTCACGGATTGCCACAAATGCTTCGTGAATATCCTCTGTATAAATAGATGAAGACAAACCGAAATCAACAGCATTTGCAAGCTCAATCGCATGCTCTAAAGATTCCGCTTTTGAAACCGAAAGAATTGGACCGAAAATTTCTTCTTTAAATACTCTCATATCTTTTGTAACGTCAATTACTATTGTCGGTTTAAAGAAAAAGCCCTTTGCAAGCTCACCCTCCGTGGCTCTTTCACCGCCCAGAATAATTTTACCGCCGTTTTCTTTAATTATCTGAATATAATTTTCACAATTTTTCAGCGATTGTCCATGCACTAAGGGACCTACATCGGTTCCTTTTTTCAAACCGTCGCCGAGTCTCAGTTTCGATGTTTTTTCAACTAATATTTTTATAAAACTGTCGTAAATATCTTTATGCAATATCAATCTTGAAGTAGCCGTGCAACGCTGTCCCGTCGTTCCGAATGCTCCCCAAAGAACACCTTCTATAGCCATTTCAACATTTGCGGATGGCATAACAATCTGAGGATTTTTGCCGCCCATTTCGAGTGAACATTTTTTATTCATTTTTCCGCAAATTTCACCGATTTTAGATCCCACATCAGTTGAGCCTGTGAAGCCGATTAAATCTACATCCGGATGTTCCACAATCATATTTCCCATACTACCCTTACCGAGAACTACATTGAAAACACCCGGCGGGATACCCGCTTCTTCCAGAACTTCGGCAAAAAATACACCCGATTGCGGTGCATCTTTGGAAGGCTTGTAAACAACGGTGTTCCCTGAGGCAAGTGCAGGTAAAATTTTCCACGAAGGTACTGCTACCGGAAAATTAAAAGCTGTTATTATTCCGCAGACTCCTATCGGTACTCTGAACGAGAGATTCATCTTATCGGGCATTTCGCTCGGAGTATTCTGTCCGAAAAGCCTTCTGGTTTCCGAAGCTGAATAGTAAGCCGTATCAATTGCTTCCTGCAAATCGCCTTCTGTTTCAAAAGTAGGTTTGCCCATTTCACGCGTCATAATGCAGGCAAGTTCCTTTTTCCTTGAGGCAAAAATATCTCCCGCTTTGCGTAGCATATCGCCTCTTTTCGGTGCGGGAATCAGTTTCCATGCTTTAAAAGCCGCTCTTGCCGCCTTGACCGCATCGTCAACATCCTGCACTCCCGACAAAGGGAACTCACCGATTACATCTTCAGTATTTGCGGGATTAATATTTAAAAAATATTCGCCTGTTCTCGGCTCTACCCATTTTCCGTTAATATAATTCTTAAACCTTTCCATCATTTCTCCTATCTAAAATTAAGAAATTCATAATCTTGAATTTTTTCAGGATACTAAAATAATTATTTTTACCTTAATAATTTTTTTAATACTGAATGAATTCTTAAAAAACTATACAGAAAATTTATACAATATTTTGTATATTTATTTTTTATAAAATTAACCGTTTAACTCAGGTTATACCAAAAAATAATTTATGGCAAAAAGACTTACATTATATCTTGTGATTTTATTTTGTTTTTGTCATTATTCAAATGCTCAGGACGAAACTCCCCCTGCTTTAAAAGGCACAAAAAAACAATTAATCGGAGTATTTGCCGGAGCTTCCGCAGTACTTGAAGACAAGTCGGTTGGCTTTACACTTGATTTAAACTACGAGTACAGATTTCTAAAATCGAACTTCGGGTTCGGTTTTATGACCGATATAATTTTCGGCGATTATACTGAAATGCTTTTTGCGGTACCGTTTTACTTCCATAACATTTCGCCTGTTAATCTGAAATTTTGTATCGCTCCCGGAATTGCAATTACCAAAAGAGTCAGATATATGTTCCCAAATGAACAGGTAACAGAGTTCGAGGAAACATACAATACGGCTAACTTCAATCTTCGGCTCGGTATCGGGTGGGAACAGCTCATCTTTCGCGACGGAGTGCCGATTGTTGCAGTTACTCCGCTTCTTCATCTAAACTATGTGAGCAATAACAAAACCTATCTTATATTCGGCGGCACCATCACCTGGATTATCAACTAATTTTAAATTCCTTTTTTTTGAATCAAACATTTGTCTATATTATTTTGAAACTAGCTGTAAAAAGCGTCGTTCATAAATATAATTGTATAAATCAAGGCAATGATTATATAAGCTGATACAATCAGCCCTTTCCAATTAGTCCAGAATTTATTCTCAAATTTATTATTATAAAACATAAGCAGAATTATCGGTACGGCAGGCACAAAATATCTGCCTTGCAAACCCCAGATTGTAGAGCTACCCAAGGGACTTGCCATATACCATCCCGCTATAATCAATGCAACAGTGCCGAGTCCGGTAATTGCAATAATCAGTCTCTGCCACCATTGAAAAACTATATCGGATTTGCTGTCGAAAAATGCAACAGACATCAGCACAATTCCGTGTATAATCATAAAAAACTTGGGCATAAGCGAATAAGAATAACCGAAACGCCCGATTACACCGCCCATCCAGTCCTGTCTCTGGAATAAAGTACTCGATATCATGTTCCCTGTCGCTTCGAACGGGTCAGATAATATTTTCGTTAAATAAGTTGGTGAGCCGTAAATAAAATCTTTTATACCGCCTGCGACAGGAAGCAGTTCTAAGCTGTTTACATATTTCAACCATGTCCAGTTCGGCAGGAAATAAAGGACGATAAAAAATACTGCAAATCCCGCATAATAAGCATAAGATTTTATACCTTCGAATCCTAATTTCTTTGCGGGAACAATTAAAAGCAAAAGCGGAATTAAAGGATAGCCGTCCTTGGAATATCTGTGCAGAACAAGCATAGATACAATCAGAATCCAGTCATTTCTTGAAAGTTTTTCGGTTTGGAAAGCGAATTTCAAACACAAGGCAAGGATTAAAAATGTAAATGCAATGTTTAAAGTATCATAAGTTACTGAAGATGCCTGATAAAGCACCATAGGGGTTAAGCCGTAAAGAAAAAATGCACTTTTAAATATCGGAGTGATTCTGATTGCAAAAAAAAGTATTATCAGAAACATTAAAAGTCCGCCGATTCTGCCTGCATGATTCAGTGCTACGGGATTAGAATCAATTATTTTACCTAGCTTAATTCCTATAGCATGAGGGATATAAGGTATAGGATTAGAAAGCAGAGATGGATTTGCAACAAAAACAGTATCTTTTTCATTTAAGGACATAGTAAGAGTGGGAGCCATTCTTGCCTTGTCTAACTTGGAACCCTGATAATAAGGAATACCCTGATAGCTTTGTACAATTCCTACCAGATTTCTCGGTAACGGAGTACCGCTCATGTTATTTTTGTTTTCAGGAACAAACTGTCCGTCCGAAATAGAATAAGCGGCATAGAAGTGCCTGTCTTCATCATTCGTATGCCAAGGAGGATTGGTAAAGTTAAAAATTGTTCCGAATAATAATCCGAGTATAACAAAAAGGTATTCAATTTTTACCGGTAAAAACCTGGAGCCAATATTTTTTTTCTTCATTTTTTTATCCTGATTCATTCTTTAAATTTTAAATAAATCTATTTTCGGTTTTTCTGAAATTTATTAAAAGACTTTATCAATCAAACTTTTTATATAAAAGAGTCATTCCGGGAAGTCCGAGATTCTGAGAATATATTTTGTATAAGTTATCAGTTCCGCTTAAAAAATCTGATACAGCTTTGTATGGTCCAATATTGTAATTCGATTCTTCAGCTTGATAAAATGTATCATGAATAAGAATCCATGCATCGGGTATAGCAGTAATAATAGCCGACAGTTCACGCTTAACGGATTCATAACTATGGTCACCGTCCAAAAAGAACAAAACACGTTTTTCGATATTATTTTGCTTGAGTAATTCCAGAGATTTGTCTAATCCGTCGCCTTGATGCAGAAAAACACCTTCGAATCCTTTTACGAGCTTACCTCTGTCTTTATGAGGATGTTCCTGATGTTCCACTGTATCGGGTAAATCAATGCTGTGAATTTCGGTTTTTATTTTAAAATGTTTTGTTGTTTCAAAAAATATACGGGCGGAAACACCGATATTTGTACCCCATTCAAAAATATGGGTCGGTTTTAATCTGCATACGGTCGCAGTCATAAGCATCAATTCATTCAGGGGAAAAGGACGAATATCCACAATATCTAAAAGTTTACTAATTATAAAATCGGATAACAACCAGTTATCCACTTCAAACTCGGCACAATCAGGGTTGACTGCCGGGTCTTTGAACATTAAATCAGCTTTTGCTTTAAATTTTTTAATAATTTTCTTCATTCTGTTTTATGTTTCGTTTTGATTATTTATAAAATTTACATTGGAAAAAAAATGTTTTACAAAATACCTTGTATAATTATTAAATTCTCTTTATTCTTCGTTTGTTCTCACTTTAAGCCTTAAAATACTAAAGAAAAAGCTGGAAAAAATTACCTGAAAACCGATAATAAGTAATGTTATTGAGGGTATAATTATTCTCATTGTTTGATTTACATTCTGAACGGTGAATCCTCCGTCTCCGGCTAAAATAACAGAATATATTGTCAATCCGATGCCGCTGAAAATCAGCAGTAATCCCAGAATCAAGCCGTTTTCGAGAGTTGCGAACTTCATCAGTTTATTCAGTTTCATGTGCTCAGGCAAAAGCTTTTCCTGCACAGCAAAAGTTTTTGTTAATACTGCAAATGAAACCGCATGCAAACCTATTATGATACCCGCAGACGCATACAACATTGTATGCACATCTAAAGAAAGTAATGAACCGGGAAGTAACAATATACTGACTATAAAGCCGAATACCATCATAGCCAATCCGGTGTATAAAAAGAGCCAGCGCGGACTATAAAGCAAAAGAAAACGCAAATGCCGCCATCCGTCCTGCAGAGGACGCAGATGAGCTGCCCTTGAACGACCTGAGGGAAGCATTCTTGTAGGTACTTCCGCTACTTTCAGGTCAAACAAAGTTGCTTTGACAATCATCTCCGAAGCGAACTCCATACCTGTTGTCCGCAGGTCTATCTTCTTAAAAGCATCTTTGGTAAAGCCTCGTAAACCGCAATGGAAATCATGTACTTTACTTTTATAGAAAACACGTCCTATTCCCGATAAAATCGGATTTCCGATATAACGGTTTGCAAAAGACATAGCACCTTTTTCAATCCCGCCTGTAAATCTGTTCCCTACGACAAGGTCGAAACCTTCCCTAAGTTTTTCGATAAAAGGAAATAAATGCTCAAGGTCATGACTGTCGTCAGAATCACCCATAATAATAAAATTACTGTTTGCCGCATTTATCCCACCGATTAAAGCACTGCCGTAGCCTTTCCTTTTAACGAAAATTACCTTTGCACCGCTTTCCTCAGCTATACGCGGTGAGCCGTCGGTACTGCCGTTATCAGCAACAATCACTTCTCCGTTTATTTTATACTCAGCCAGAAAGGACATTGCCTTTTTAACGCACAAACCTACTGTTTCAGCCTCGTTCAGACAGGGCATAACGATTGTAAGTTCTAAAGTATTTTCAGTAGTTTCGGACATTTTCTATTATTTTTAAGTGGAAATTCAATTTTCTCAGGAAAAGATTTTTTACAACTAATTTCCGCCGACAGTAAAGTGAAACCTGTCAGATACAGCCGGAGGAGAAACTAATCTGAAATCACCGAATCCGGTATTGTCAACAAACAGGAACTGGCGGTTGTTCGCATAAGTCCAGCGTTCATATTTCTTTGTATCGGACATCGGAGAAGTCCGCTCAATATTATAAGGTTTTCCGTAAATTATATAGACCATTCCTTTGTCTGTCTGCCAGCCTTCTGTGTATGATTTATAATTTTTATTAGCATAATCAATACGCGCAAAATATTCATCATAAGCTTCATTTCTTTCCGTATTGGGAGTAGGGTCGAGATTTTTCCAGTACTCAACATAGCGTTTCAGTTTTTCATCATCGGTTGTAGCGGATTCAATATAATCCATTTCCGAAGATGTTGCTACATATCTCATTTGCCGGATTGCTTTATTAATATCGTTAACAGCATAGCCGGATACAGTTCTGAAAAAGCTGATTGAACGCTCTGCTACAGCCAAATAATCACTTTTTAAAATTTCCGGATTATTCGAAGGTTTCAGTGCTATAATCCTTAATGTAAAGACTCCCGATTTAAAATTATCATTGTAGGGTATTCTGAGATAAAGCTGAGTGGTGCTTTGTCTTACACTTTTTCTGAATCGTTTGCTTCTTTCGATTAACTCGCCTTTTTTGCTTTCTATTTCATAAACTAAATCCACACTGTCAGCACCGGATTTATTATAAGATTCAAAAAATGCAAAGTAGCCGTCATGCAGTTCACCGATATTATCGGATACATGAGGTGTAATAAAATTCCGCCCCTCACGCTCCTCAATCGAGCTTACAATCATGATGTTGCTTAATGACATATTGTAGGCATCGAAATTAATAACAACTAATTTTCTTGAGCGGATGTATGATTCGTTTGAGTACAGGTCTATCAATAGCACTTCGATGTCGAATATTCCTGCGGGCAGGTTTAGTATTGTCTGAGTATAATCAAATTTGCCTGAGCCTCCTCCTGCAACATAATAATCTTTTTCTGATAGGCGGCGGGTTGTTTTTTTCTCTGAAACAAGTTTTCTGTTCGAGTCTAATACTCTTACAGACAGTTCATAACCCGCACCGAAAATATCATCGGACTTAATAAAATCAAGCGTCTGATAAGGCACAAGAACGTAAACATCCATTCTTCCGACATTTGTATCTGCACCCTTAAAGCAAACCGCATCGAAAAAAAATGCCGTTGTGCTTTCTTTCAATTCAGCAAAAGCAGAAACTCCTTCCACAAAAAGTAAAAGAAGAAAAAAAACAGGCAAATATTTAATTTGTTGTCTATACAAGGTTTTCTGCACCTAAAATTTAATCAGGATTTGTCTTTTCCAAGTTTTGCCAAAGCTTCTTCGACAGAATCCGAATAATCGAAAATTTCGTCTAATTGAGAAATTGAAAGCATTTTCATCACTATGTCGTGTGCTCCGACAAGTATAATAGGTGTTTCGTAATCCCTTAGCTGACGATTGGCAAGCAGTAATGCTCCCAGCCCTGTACTGTCCACGTACTCAACTTCGGATAAGTCGAAAATCAATGCTTCTAAATCCGGTTGGCACAAAATTAGAAGCTCTGCCTTTAACTTTGCGGATATTTCCGAATCCAGATTTGGTCGTTTTAGCGTGAAAATCGCTATGTTGTCAACTCTTTCGATTGTAAATCGCATAATACATTTTTTAAATGTTAGAAAAACTATTTAATTTAATCTTACAAATTAATCATAGGTTTTTTAATTTAGAAAATAAATTTTCACAATTTACGATTAAGTATTGAAAAAGATTCTTATTATTCGTTTAAGTTCTATGGGCGATGTATTGCTTACAACCGCATTTGTACGGCAGATTCGCAATAAATTCCCCTCTGCGGAAATTGATTTTCTCGTCTCAAACAACTTTGCAGAAATTTTTCGGGATAATCCATATATCACCGATATTTTAGCTTATGATAAAAATAAGACTCTGAAAGAAATCCTAAAGTTCAAAAAAAATGTCAAAAATAATCTGCCTCAAAAAAAATATGATATAATTTTTGATTTGCAGAATAATCTTCGTTCACGGATTTTTCGTTCCGGATTGGCAAAGAAAATTTATAAAATCCGAAAGAAGAGACTGCACAAACTTCTGCTTGTTAATTTCAAGAAAACATACCAAAATAAACTGATAACTATTCCTGAAATATATCTGGATTGTGCGGCAAAATCAGGCGTCCGCGACGATTCCAAAGGACTCGAATTCCGCTTACCCGAAGAAAGAAACGACACAGATTATCCTCCTGACAACAGGATTTTTGCAATCGGACATCATCCCGTAATTGCAATTGCACCCGGTGCCTTCCATTATACAAAACGCTGGCAGTCCGAAAAATTCGCAGAACTACTCAGGCTTTTCAAGGCAAAATACAATGCAGAATTTTTTATTCTCGGAGGAGTCAAGGACAAAGAGCTTGCAGATACTATACAGAATAGTTTGGATTTTCCGGTCAGCAACATCAGCGGAGCTACAACAATTGCAGAAACTGTAATCGCACTCAATCAATGTCATTTATTAATTACAAACGATACAGGTGTGCTACATCTGGCTTCAGCACGGCACATACCCTGCGTTGCAATTTTCGGCTCAACAGTAAAAGAGTTCGGATTTATCCCATATAAAATACCATACAGAATAGCTGAAACCAATGTCCCCTGCCGTCCCTGCACCCATTATGGACGAGCGGAATGTCCCAAAAAACACTTCAATTGCATGAACAACCTATCCGTTGAACAAGTCTTCAATCTATCCGAAGAACTTCTCTTCGAAGTTTACGGAAAATTCAGTTTTGTGAATTAAAACAGTTTAATCGTTCGGTTGGTTTAATGATTTTCTATCAACTTGATCGTTAAAACGTGTAAAATGCATTGAAAATTTAAACAATAATAAATAATGACCGTAATTACTTAAAGTAAAAATTCTCAATTTTCTAATATCGTTTCTTGAAATATATTTATTATCTACATGATTTACTCTATCAAAAAATACAATTGATTCTTCAAGATAATCATCATATTTTGGCAAATAAAACAATTGAATTATTCTTTGTTTTTTTATATCTAGAATGTGCTTATCAATTTGTTCTAAATTTAATGCCCCTGAATCCAATAATAGTTTTTTATAATTTGACAGGAGTATAATTGGTGAATACACTATTTGTGATGGGAAATTTCT
>JBAYGQ010000005.1:0-16716 GCA_041666585.1 Bacteroidota bacterium | reverse complement strand
AGCGAAAAAGAATAATTTTCAATATAATAATTATTCAGATTAATAATTGCAGATACAGGTATTCTTGCTGTATCGGATAACTGTGCCAAACTCATAATCCCGGGTTTTGCAATTTGTGTTTTATTTGTAGCCACCGGGAAAATACCAATAATAGACAATTTTCCGATTAAAACAAACCAAAACTTTTTTAATGTATCCGACGGTTTGTGTGAAAAAATATAAATAAAAATAATTCCTGCAGTAAGCGACAGGAATGAAAGAATAATATCAATTGCGCGCTTAACTAAACGATTACGGAAGTTCGTTATTTCAAGTTTAGGAACAGTCGGCTCGACTCCCGAAATATCTTCGATTATACGCGCGGTTAGAATTTGCTCGTATTCCTGCGCTACTTGAAACCGGACAGATGGACTCGATATACTTGATACCAAAGTCATTAAATCATTTTTTGTAAGCGATGTATCGGTAATTATTATTTCCTGTAATTTATACTGTTCAATAAGCCTCGGCAAATATTCAATGTTTCCGAGAACAGGAATTCCGGAATCGGTTTTGGAATGGTCATCAACAGAAATCAAACCAATAATTTTTGCATTCCGTACCTCCCCCGATTGCAGACTGCTGATTATTTCTTCAGTATTCGTATTCATCCCGATTATCGCAATACGCTTGTCAGCCGACTTACCTTTAAACTTTTCAAGGAGATTAATAGTAATTCTGATTACTGAAGAGAATGCGATGGTAAATCCGATTGTCATTAA
This sequence comes from Bacteroidota bacterium, assembly GCA_041666585.1. Taxonomy (GTDB): domain Bacteria; phylum Bacteroidota; class Ignavibacteria; order Kapaibacteriales; family UBA2268; genus JBAYGQ01. The sequence continues at coordinate 15,955 of JBAYGQ010000005.1, read as the reverse complement.
AAGCACACCGCGGCTGAAGGCATATTCATTAAAAAAATATGTGAGAGAAGATAGGAAAAAGAAACTAATCATCAATCCGAAAACTGCACGTCTTACAGAAATCTTCCTTTCAAAATACTCTCCTACCGCAAACATAGATAAAAGCAATACACAAGATAATACGATAAAAACAGTAGGATAGGCATATTCAGGGAAATTGAAGTAATCATTGAATCTGATTTTAGTTGCAATTATCAATGATAAATTAATACCGATTAAATCGGTAAAAAAGACAAAGAATTCACGGCTATGCTTTGTGAAATAAGCTATACCTGCTCTGAACATAATACCTACCCGAAGAAAAAGTAAGAAAAGAAAAGAGCCTGCGATATGTTTTTTGGCAAATAATTCCATTGCCTGATAAAAGTGTTTCACTTCGTTTATTGAGCTACGCTTTGTGCTTTCGCCCTTATAATGAATTATTGATGTTTTGTGATGATAAGCAATTTCCCAGCCTGCTTTCTGCGTCCTGTAGCACAAATCCAAATCTTCGCCGTACATAAAAAAGTCTTCGTCGAAACCGCCGATTTTATCAATTACTTCTCTTCTGATGAATATAAAAGCACCCATCACAGCATCAATAAAATATGTTTCGTCCTCACTGCGAAAGGTCTGGTTGTATTGTGAGAATAATTTGGATTTCGGAAATAATTTCTGTAAGCCGAAAAGTTTGCAGAAAGAAGCCCAGGGGGAAGGGAAACCGCGTCTGCACGCAAGCTGAAAAGTTCCGTCAGGATTCAATATTTTGCATCCAGCAATACCCGCTTTAGGCTCGTTCAACATATATTCAAACATAACCTTGAGAGTGTTTTCTTCGAGTATTGTATCGGGATTGAGTATAAGTACAAATTTTCCTGTAGATTGTTTTATCCCGACATTGTTTGCTGAACCGAAACCGATATTCTGAGGCAAAGCTATGAAACGGACATCAGGAAACAGCGGCTCAAGATAAGCTACCGAACCATCAGAAGAATTATTGTCAACCACAATCGTTTCGACCTGCAAATCCGCCTTAGCCTGCTCAACAGAGCGAAGACACTGCAAAAGAAGGTCTTTTACATTGTAGTTCACAATTATTATGGAAATATCACAACTTTGCATAAATATCATATTTAGTTCAACGAAGCATTTCAGCTTTAATTACTTTTGTTGTATCATCGGTAATTTTAAATTTATCATTTATTCTCATACCGCAAATCCAAAGAATTTCACTTTTAGTGGTAAGCAGAATAATCTTCTGTTTATCGAGTAAAGAAATTTTATTATTAGTCAGGAAATCGCTGACCGACATACTTCCCGACATACCCAGCGGATTGAAGATATCACCTTCTTCCCTGCTTCTAAGATACAAAATATTCGGAATAAGGTCGGCATCAAAATATTCGACGTTCGGATTAGCGTTAAATTTCAAATCATTTTTCTGCACTTCTTTCAGTACTATTTTGACGTTTCCTACACGGAATTCACCAGACTTTTTAATAGAAATTTTAAAAGAGGGAATCGAAATTCTGCTCGATATAATTATTATTTCCCTGTCACGAAGTGCAACAAGATTTTTGTTTATTTCAATCGTCGAGCCTACGGGAGATTTGATTAAATTCATTATTCTGTCAATTGTTTGAAGCGGTAAGGGCTGAATATGATATTTAGAAGTTATTGCAAGTTGCAAAACTTCACCCTGCACAAATTCATCCAATGTTTGGAGAACAGGTATTTTAATTGAGAACCTGTCCGAAGTTTTGTCGGTAGTTATTTCATTAATAATATTTTTAATCTGCTCGCTGATAAACCTATCGGCACCCTGCATCAGGCGGGCAGTTCTGTTTAATATTTCGACCATGGAAGGAGAGAATTCGGTTATAATTTTCGGCATTAAGTCATTCCGGATTTTGTTACGGAGGTATAAAGAGAGATTGTTTGTTTCATCTTCGTGCCACTTTAAACCGCGACGGTTGGCATATTCGATTATTTCTGTTTTTGTAACGCAAAGCAGAGGACGAACCATAAGCACATTTTTTATTAACTGTCTTTTTGCAGGAATCCCGCTTAATCCGGTCAATCCTGAACCACGCAGAAGATTTATCAGAAAAGTTTCAGCAAGGTCGTCTGCGGTATGAGCCGTAGCAACTAATCTTGCATCCGAAATTTTAGATATCCTTTCATAAAATTTATAGCGCAGTTCTCTGGCGGCTTGCTCTGTACTCATCGAATTTTTTTCGGCGAATTTCTTTACGTTTCCTGAACCGGTTTCAAAAGGTATTTTATTTTTTGCTGAAAAAATTTTAACAAATTCTTCATCCTCATCAGAAGAGACGGCTCGTAATTTATGATTGAAATGTGCGATAATTAATTTAAAATTATACTTCCGCTTTAAATATGCGAATACATCAGCCATTACGATTGAGTCAACTCCCCCGCTAACTGCAAGAACGATTGTCTCCTCCGAATTAAGACATAATTCATTAACCAGAAAACTTTCGATTTTTTTAATAAATTTTAATATATATTCATCGCTTTTAAAAAAAATAAAAAACTCTCCGGAAGCCTTCGTAACGGGAGACTTTTTTGGCTTAGCTCCTGCCTGCTTTTTCATAGAAGATATATCGGGTTTATTTTTTTTCATACAAAAAGAAAATACATATTTCTGATAATAACTCGCTGTATGTCTTGTTTCTCAATTAATTAATTCAAAAAGAAGGACTCCGCCGTTAACCGTGGAGTCCGTCAATTATTTATTTGCAGGTCATAACAAGTTTATCTGTTAATAATAACAGGAACAGTTCTGCTGATATTATTTAAGCTGACACGGCAATAATAAATGCCGTCGGATAATCCCGCAAGCGAAGCATTAAAACTATAGGAAGCAGGCTGATAATTACCGTCTGCTAACGCAGATAGTTTGTTGCCGAGAATATCATAAATTTCAATTACTAATTTTCCAGCCATCGGAATAGTTACATTGACTGATACATTGTCAACAGCCGGATTAGGATGAACTGTTACCGATAATGAGGACTGAACCGCAACCGGCTCATCCACGTCCACAACTTCGTTGCTGATTCTTAAATCGTCAATATACCAGCCGTCAGCATTTCTGAAACTGTTTGAATTCAAGTTAAAACGAAGCATAATCGTATCGTTTTTATATTTTGAAATATCGCGATGCTCGCTGTACCACTGGCTTGATGCAACATCAGTTCCAAAACCGGCAGACCTTGTTTTATTAACTACAAGAATCCAATCCCATGTGTTTCCAAAATCTTTAGAAATTTCAACAATACCCCAGTCATTGGAATTATCAATCAATGCGATATGGTCGAAACACAAAGTGGTTTTAGTCTGGTCCATAATAAGGGGCGGGAAATAAATGTCATTATTTGAATTATTTTTATAGTTACCGGTAGGTGAATCTGTAATACAATTCGGGGCAGAATGCGATACTACATTAGTTTTGCCCCAACCGTTATTAGAATAAGTCGGCAATGCTGTTGCGGTATTATCAAAATAATCATTTATTATAGTAAGCAATGCACCCGAATAAGCAATCATTTCTGTTGAAAAATCGCTTTCTGTTTCGACAGTTCCGAGCTTGCCGACTGCCTTCAGCATAATTTTATAAAACTTTTCAGTCGGAAGATTCACTTGAACAGAACTGATTTGCCCTGCTTGAATATTCGCTTCGACTGTTTGTATTGCAATTGAATCTTTATACACAATTATTTTAGATAAATCTTTAGCTAAAGAGCTGTCAATGTGGTAAGACGGATTAACCCAGGATAATAAAATTCCTTGTGCATTGGGAACAGGTCTGATTTCTGTCGGAGGTAAAAGTTTCAAACTACCGCCTGCTGTTAATGAAACAGAAACTGCCGCACTTTCTATACCGTCTTTAGATTTTGCCTTGATGCTGTAAGTATAGGATTGACCGTCAACCGCTGTATTGTCAGTGTACTCTTGAACACCTTTGTTTGCTTCACCGATTTTCACATCATTTCTGTAAATGATAATTGTAAAATCACCTACATCGCCTCCAAGCTGGTTTTTATCGGGGTCTGTCCATCTTAATTTGACCTGAGTAGGAGCTTGCCAAGTATTTTCATAGGTTAGATTTTTCGGAACTTTAGGACCCATAGACATCAAGGCGACATAGGCATCGTCAGTCCAGAAGGGTGTGTTATAGGCATCCGGCATCCACCAACATGGATAAACCCTACCGTTATAAGCGGCAATACCCGTATAATCACCCCAATAGTTATTATTTCCGTCACCTGCTACATCATTGGCTGACTGCACATAAATCATCTGAGGAGTCAACCGAACGTGTGTAAAATTCGTTCCGTCGAACGAAACAGCACAATAAGCATCGAAACCTTTATTTTCAGGGTCATTCTGAGAACTGTAATAGACAACTGCTACTAATCCTGTAACAGGGTCAACCGCAATACCCGGGAAAAACATATCGTTGCCTAAAGCGTTATCATCTATCGGAATTTTACTTTGCCAAGTTAATCCGCCGTCTTTGGAGACTGCAAGAAAAACTCTGTCTTTATTAGATTCATCCTTACCTGTCTGCACTACATAGATATAGCCTCTTCTCGGTCCGATAGAGCAGTCAACACTGATATACGGGAGAGATGAAACACGCAAACTTGCTTTATTGACTAAGACATCACGAGAATTCTGTGAATTTTTAGTTCCTGTCGGTCGCACGGATTGGGCAAGTTTCGGTGCGCTCCACCAGGTTTTACCACCGTCTAAGGATTTTTGTATAACCGCCTCGGACATACCGGAAGGCTGACTTCTCCATACAACATAAACTTCTCCGTTCGGTCCAATTATAGGCAAGGGAGATTGGGTTCCTTCATTGGAAGCACCGAATAATAAACGCGGCTGAGACCAATCATCTCCACCATTTGATGAAACTGAAATATATATACCGTCATTTTTTATGAAGCGTCGCCAGGTGATGTAAATATAGTCTTTATAATTTGAATTTGGGTTTGTATCGCAAGTTATACTGTATCTGTCATTGAATTCCTGAAACTGAATTCCTTCCATTGAAATAGTTACGGGTACATGTTCTTCCCATGTTTTTCCGCCGTCCTTAGAGCGTGAAACAAAAACACCGTTATCATAGTTTTCACTGTTTGGACCAGTCTGACAGGCGCCGTAAGAATAATAGCACCAGCCACGAGTATCAAAAGCCAAACCCGGGTCAAATACAAGCATCCCTTTGCCGGAAGGAATCTCTATCGGGTTGTTTTCACAATTAGGAGTGTAGGAATGTGCCCAAGTCTGTCCTGCATCCATAGAATAATAAGCTCCCATGCGGTAACCGGTTGTACTATTATAGTATCTGTAATCATTTGCTCCTGCAATTATGTTATTAGGATTCTTGGGATTCACTACAATCCATGTTTCCGATTGATTATTACTGCCTTTTGTTATGTTCATTACAGGAACACCGTCTTCTGTGAGCAGTCTGTCTTTTCCCTGCCATTTTTTGAAAGCTTCAGGCGGAAAATTATTATACATTGCTTTTACACTTTTGCTTGTATATTTTGGTTCTCCCGCATGTTTAGCGTCTAAACAGACAGGTATTTTTCTGGCGTCGTACTGGGCATAAACATTATTCGCCACAATAAAAACAAGCATCATCATTGATAACAGTAGCAACTTTTTCATTTTAAAAATCCTTTGTATTTATAACATTAATATATAATTCTTTAAACAATAGAAACAAACTCAAAGTTACAAAAAAATGAGATAAGTTAAAAATTGTGAATAACTGATTTACTCACCTACCATCACAAACGCACCCCAATACAATAATTACGAATTACTAAAGACTAATTACTAATTTTTTTTGATTTTTTAAATCCTTAACACCTTCGTAAGATAGATCCTGAATCGAGTTCAGGATGACAACTGTATTTCCTCTTCCAATTAGTAATTATTAATTCGTAATTAGTAATTAAATTTACTCTCCAACCATCACAAACGCACCCCAGTAGTAGGGTTCGGGATATTTCTTTTTCAATTGCTGTTGTGCTTCGTTAAATGCCTGCCGTTTGCTCTTGCCTCCAAGCCACTTGGTATAGAAGGCTGTCATTAGTTCTTGTGTTGTCTGGTCATTCACTTTCCATAATGACATAATGAGGGTTTTAGCTCCCGCTTGAATAAAAGCACGCTGAAGTCCATAAACACCCTCACCGTTTTTGATTGTTCCCAATCCCGTTTCGCAGGCAGAAAGCACAACAAGCTCTGTGTTTTCTAAATTCAGATTCATTGCCTCATAAGCTGTAAGCAATCCGTCATCAGTTTGAGACATAGAATTATTTTCAGAAGCTTTAGTAATTGTATTTTCTGCACCGGCAAACAAAAGCATTGAGCGTAGCAGAGGGTTTTCTACAAATCGCTTTATTTCCATTCCCATCATCATATCATTATCTTTGGCTCTTTCTATATCATTTAGAAACAAGCCATGAGTTGCAATGTGCAAAACCCGGGGATTATTCACAGCTTTCACAGCTTCTTCCAAAGCACCTTCACTAAGATGTTTCCTAACGTCCCAACCTTTGGGCTGAAATATAGAAAATATGTTTTCAATTTCTGTTTTGGTTCCCGGTAATTGTGAAATCCCGCTTCTGCTATAAAGAGAATCCATTACACCTCTCTCCATATCCGCCTTATTTGCGTTTGTATAGTCTAAGGCTAACTGCTGATGCTGTGCAGAATCGAGACTGAACTTCGGGTCTCCGAACAATTCAACTATTTGATTGTCATTCCCGCGAAGGCGGGAATCCTTCTTCTTCTTCACCAAATCCCTTGAACTACCCAAAACCACAATTTCCTTTTCATCCAGCAAATACTTCCCTGTTTTTTCATTTTTTAATGTAACAAGATTTATCTGATTATAAACCCCATCCGGTGAGACAAATACTTTCTTAATACCTTTAAGATTTTTTGCAATGGGAGCCCAAAACTGATTGTAGGAATCCAAATCTTCAATTTTTGCAGATGTACTATTATAATAATTTTTGATATAAATACTTTCTAACTCTGCACCATTTTCGAATAATACCAATTCCGGTACTTTTGAATTTTTCTTTACTATCAAAGCAACATAATAAACAATATCTGTTATTCTGGATTTCTCAACATAATTAAATCTAACTATTTCGACAACTGCTTCATCTTTACTTAAACCCTTTTGCACATCCTGCCAGGTTAACTTTTCTTTTTCATATTCATTTTTAAAAAGTTCAGAACGCTTTGTGAGTTCCTTTTCAATATCATTAGCAACGTTTATAATTGAATCTAAATTAAAATTCTTTTTTTTCAATTCAGCATCCGACAACTGATATAGTTTTGAAATAAAAACTTTTTTATATTTCCAATTAGTATAAAGACTGATTAAAGAAGAATCATTACTTAACAAAATTCGGCTTTTTATCTTGTTTGTTGAACTCAAAAGCATACTTTTGGTAATGATTTGGTTTTCGAACATTATTTCAATAAGCTTTAAGGAATTTTTATATCTTAATACAGAAAAATTATTGAATTGAAGGTAATATATGGAAAATGTATTAAAATATTGCTCTTTCTCTTTCTCTGATAAGGAAGGGAAATAATTATTCATTAGATTAGAACAAACATTCTCTAACTCAAGATAAAGAGACTCTGCTTTGTTGAAATCGCCTCTATCCTTGTAGAATAAAGCATTGTTATTGATAGAAATTGCTAAAAAAGGATGGTCACCTTTAAATAAACGTCTACACATCTCCAAAGATTCTTTGTTCATATTCTCTGATTGTTTATAATCTCCTATATCATTGTAAAAAGAGCCCAAGTTCATTAGACTCGTAACTAAATAATGATTATCGTTTTTAAATATTCTTCTCATCATCTCCAAATCTTCTATGAATAAAGGTTCAGCCCGATTATAATCACCTTTTATTTTATAAAGCCTTGCCATGTTTTCTATACTTATAGCTAATTCAATATGGTCGTTTTTATATAAACGTCTACTCATCTCTAAACCTTCTTTATATAAGAGTTCTGCCTGTTTATAATTACATATATGATCATAAAAGAGTGCCATATTATTAATTGCAGTAGATTTAGATGGATGGTCGCTTTTGTATAATCTATTTGTCATTTCTAGTACTTCTTTAAATAAAGGCTCAGCTTTCTTATAGTCACCTTTAACTAAATAAAATAATGCCATACTTGAAATGAATGATGGTAACCAATCATCGTCACCTTTAAATAGACGTTTACTCATCTCCAAAGATTCTTTATACAAAGGTTCTGCCTGACTGTAATCGCCCTTCTCCTTAAGAATATCTGCCATTCCTTTAATAAACCATGCTAAATTGAAATCATCGGCTTTGTAAAGTCGCCTACCCATTTTTAGAGCCTGATTATAAAATAACTCAGCCTGCCTATAATCACCTCTTGAATCATAAAAATATGCCATTTCAAATATATTTTTTGCTAAATCAGGATGGTCACCTTTGAAAAGTCTTTTTCTCATTTCCAAAGCTTCTAGATACAAAGATTCAGCCTGAATAAAGTCTCTTCTTATATCGTAAAAGTAAGCTAAATTATTAATGCTTGAAGCTAAATCTGGATGGTCGTTTTTATAGAGTCGTCTATACATTTCCAATGCTTCTGTGTACAAAGATTCAGCCTTTTTATAATTATGGAAACTCCCATAAAAGACTGCTAGACTATTAATGCTTGAAGCTAAGTCCGGATGATCTGTTTTGAAGATACGTCTTCTCAACTCCAGAACTTCAATATATAGCGTTTCAGCTTTCTCGAAATTTCTCTTGCCTTTGTAGAAATTCGCCATGTTCTCGATGGAATTTGCTAAATCTGGATGGTCGCTCTTGAAAATAGTTCTGCATATTTTAAGATGAATATCGCCATAATATATTGCAGAATCGAGCTTCCCTTGATAATAAAATATTTCTGCAATTGAACCAATTGTTGCCACATAATTCGTATCCATTTTTCCAAATTCTTTTTCTACCTCTGGCAGTGCTTTCTGTGCCCATTTCAGCGCATTTTCAAAATCGCTTTTTTCCTGATAGAACTTTGTGCTGTCCATCATCTGTTGCCATGTTTGGGCATTTACATTTGAGAATTGACAAAGGAAAATAATAACTGAAGCAACAAATAGAATTAGACTTTTACACATAAAGCGACTCCTATTAATGCATTTTTTAAAATGAAGGAAAGAATAATGATGCAAAATAAGAAAAAACAAAAACTTTTTGCTTTGTTAAAAAAAAATTTACTTATTGAGTCCACTATAAAAAGACTTTTTACTTTATTCTGAATTTATTTCAGAATATATAAGTCGCATGAATACTTGATTCTGAACCAAGTTCAGAATGACATTCCCCTATGAACTTGTTTTTAGAGTTGACTCAATATTCAGAATATTTATTTAGAACTTGGAGCAGTGCGGCAAAATCACGGGGATATTCGGCTGTAAATTTATTCTCCTCTTGAGTAACCGGATGTGTAAAAATAATATCGTGAGCATGAAGTGTGATTCTTGATATAATAGGAGTTTCATCGGTATGCTTTTTCAAATGGAATTTCCTTTTTATTGAAGACAGAAAAAAATCCGAAGCCCCTCCGTACATTTCGTCAACAAGCAAGGGATGACCTATAGAAGAGCAATGGACTCTGATTTGATGATGTCTTCCTGTAACTAAATTTAACTCTACAAGAGTAGCATGTCTGAATCTTTTAATAACTTTCAGAATTGTAAGCGATTCTTTCCCTCGGGCTGAAGGCTTCATTTTACCTAAGATTACAGCGTCTTCGGTTAAGGGTATGTCGATAGTTATTTCATCTTTTTCTACAATACCTGCGACAAAAGCGTGATATAATTTTGTTACTTTTCTGCTTTCGAACTGGTCGTTTAAGGATTTATGAGCGTCAGCATTTTTTGCAAAAACCATTACACCGCTTGTATCTTTATCCAAACGATGCACAACAAATATATCTTCGTATTTTTCTTTTAAAATTTTAACCAAAGAGATTTCTTCATGATTGTATCTATCGGGAAGACTTAACAAACCGGCAGGTTTGGACAATACAATAATGTCATTATCTTCAAACAGAAATTTAATATTTTCTTTCTTTTTCGGAATAGCTTTCTTAACTATAACGGTAGGTTTATTTTTTTTTAATGTTTTAATGGATTTCATTGATTTCTTTCTTTTTTTCAATATTAAATAAAACGAAGTACTAAACCCAGCCTGCCGCTGAATTATATGTGTTTTTCATCAGCATCGCTATCGTCATTAATCCCACTCCGCCCGGGACTGGAGTAATAGCAGAAGCTAGCTTAGAAACACTTTCGAAATCCACATCTCCAACCAATCTGTAGCCTTTTTCTATTGTTGTGTCTTCAATCCGGTTAATACCTACATCAATTACAACTACACCTTCTTTTACGTAGTCTGCAGTTATCATCATAGGAACACCCATAGCGGCAATCAGAACATCAGCCTGGCATGTATAATATTTTATGTCATTTGTTGCTGTATGACAGATTGTAACAATAGCATTAGCTGTAGGATTTTTCTGATATAATAAATTAGCTATCGGCTTGCCTACAATGTTGCTTCTGCCAAGAACTACAACATGTTTCCCTTTTAAATCAATTTTATAATACTTAAACAGTTCCATTATTCCGGCAGGAGTGCAGGGAACAAATCCGGGCAGTCCGATTACAAGTCTGCCGATGCTTTCGGGATGAAAACCGTCCACATCTTTATCCGGAGAAATTGAAAGAATAACTTTGTTTTCGTCAATATGTTTTGGTAAAGGCATCTGGACGAGAATCCCGTGAATTTTCGGGTCATTATTCCATTCATTAACACAGTCAAGAACTTCTTTTTCAGTAAAAGTATCAGGCACACGTTTTACAACAGAATGAAATCCCAAATCAATACAAGCTTTTTCTTTAGATTTTACGTAGGAGACAGAACCGGGATTCTCACCGACTAAAAGAACCGCTAAGCCGGGACGAATATTTTTTTCGTTAATTAATATCTGTGTTTTTTCTTTCAATTCCGCTTTAACAGCGGCTGAAACTACTTTCCCGTCAATTATCACAGCCATTTTTCTCTCCTTGTTAAATTCAATGCATTCTAAATTGTAACCTGCAAACCTGCAGTAAAAATGCTGAATTTGCTCCAATTATAATCCAAATATATTGCAACAGGACCGAAACGCCGCATGACACCTATCACCCACTTAAAATTAGAATCTTCTAACAACATGTTAGCTGTTTGCGGTTTTGTGTCACCCGGATATCCCAATTCCGGTTCAGGAGGATTAATTACTTCTACTCCATTAACAGTGTCTTTCCTCAATAAACCTAATTGCCACTGAGTTTCAACAGGAATGAAATATTTATATTTCGATTTAATATTCATAAAATCGAAGGAGAAACCTGTATAAACATCAATAATGTCCTCGAAATGTTTGCTCGCATGAATGTTAATATCCCAGAAAGTTCCGTCTGCTTCTAACTCGGCATTAGTTACCCCGATTGTATTTTTCAGACTTGTTCCCTGGTAAACAACCTGTACTGCAAGGTCTAAAGGGAAGTCCTCAAAATCCTGCGAGATGCAGTGTTTAAGACCAAAGCCCCAGAACATAAATTTACCGATATTTGAACCCATATCTATTCTCGGGATGAACCTAATTAATGCTTCTGTTCCCCAAAGAGAACCAATCTCTAACTGCGGAATTCCTGCAAAAAGTGTATTAAAATTTGCTCCCGGAGGTAAAGTAAAAGATTCGGGAAAATTTGCTACGCTTTTTAATAATGAATCCTGCATACTCTTGGGCAATAAGGGAAAAACAGGATGATTTCTTACCAAAGATTCCATTACATTATGTGGAAGATTAAAAGAAGTCTGCTGATTTCCAAGAATGGTGGCGGCTTTACCGGGAACTTTTATGCTCCCGTCTTTTACACCATTATAAATAATACTTTTTAAAGCATAATACATTAAACCAGCAGTATCCTTAATATTTGTAACTGCCGGAGGAAACAAAGTAAAATCTACATAGTTCCCCATTTTGCCTAAATCGAATTCCTCCATCGGCATTTTAGGGATATAAGTTTTCTGATCTTCCGGGACAAAACCTACCATTGCATTCAAACTGAACTTAAAATATGGTTTTTCGACTTCGAACGGAACAAAAGCAGAATTAAAAAAACGCGAATTTGAAGTAGCGTTCAATGCCTGAACCATAGGTTGCAAATAGGCTGTTCCATTCATTTCGAAAATATCTTTGCCGAACATTCTGGCAAGTTCTACAGTCGTCGGGTCATAGATTGCTTCAGCCTTTCCGAAGAAGAAAGTCATCAGAAACAGACTGGCAGTTAACAAATGTAGAATCGAATTTTTTGTCCGCATATATGCTCCGGAGTTTATTATTTAAATATTTTTTTCTTTACAATAAAATAGATTGGTATAGCAATGATCAAAACCGGTATTATCAAAACTAAATTGAATATAAAAGAAAATGCACCCAGTACAAGGTACCAGATGACCTTAAAGACTAAATATGCTACTATTAATGCTATAGCCCACGATAGTACAGTTTTTAATGTTTTACTCATACTCAGCCCTTACATGTAAATAAATAATTCAATCTTATAAATTGAGCTTATTCACAAAAATAGTGATAAACCTTGATTTAGACTAATACTATTTATAGATTATTACTCTAAAGAATTTGTTTTTTACATTGTTTGTAATTTTTACAAAATAATATCCCGAAGCCAACTCTCCGGCATCCACTTTTATCAACAGATCGTTTGCTTCAACATTAGCAGAAATACTTTTTAAAAGAGAGCCATAAACATCATACAGTTCTATTCTCAGATTCTCATTGCTAAAATCATTATTGATGATTGAAAATCTGCCGTCGGACGGGTTCGGGAAAAGCAGATTAGGTTTTTCAATTATAAAATCTTCATTAACGGGGGTATGCTCTATCACATATTTTACTGCGTCATAGGCATTCAATTTGCCCCTACCCCAGGTATTATCTCCGTTTGAACCGATATTTCCGGTAAAGTTATCTTTAATTGCAGATTGTTTCAGTGCTTCCTTAACTATTTCAGGAGTAAGTGTAGGATTTGCTTCGAGCATCAATGCAATTACACCTACTGTTGCGGGAGTAGCCATTGATGTACCGTCGAATGCGGCATAATGCCAATTTTTATTATTATATGTAAACTCGTGGGTTACGCTTTCCCAATCTGCTTCCATAGGTTGCATAAACGTATCGAAAGAATTAACCGAAGAAATAATTGAACTTCCGGGAGCGGTAATTTCCGGTTTCACTCTTCCATCAGCTGTTGGCCCCCTGCTTGAAAAAGAAGAGATGTTTTGATTTTCACCGCCAATATTAATAAGATTACCATCTATATTGGTGTAGCTGTTTCTTGTAGTATAGGAACCGACAGATATTATTCTTATACCTGTACCTCCGATTTCGCCTACACACTTAATATAATCGCCTTCTTTAGCCCCCTGCAAACCGGCACTTTCGAACGGCATATCGGTAATATTCCACATATCAATTTTGCCGTCAGTACCGAAAACTTTGATTCCAACAATAAACTGTGAAAATGAAAAACCAATGCTTGCACGCGGTTTATTGTTAAATTCTGAATGGCTTGTAGCATAATAAACTCTGATTCTATTCGATGCAGCTATTGTATCATAGGTTTCAACATAAGGTAGATTATCTTGAGTACAGAATAAATCACTGCTATCTGCTAACATACCGCTATCATAATCATAATAATACAGTCGGAAGCAAAAATCCTTACCCTGCTCACCCCAGATATCTACTCCACCTGAAAGAAAAGATTGGGGAAAAGTCATTAAAATAGAATCAATTTGTGAAAATTGGTGAGAAATATGTACTTTAGAGTTACCTTCATTACCTGCGGCACCGACAATTATCTTTCCTTTGCCAGCGAGAGCATCACACGCCTGATCAAATAAGGAAGTGCCGTCATGCGGTCCGATATGGATACCGAGACTTAAGTTTACAACGGCAGGCTTATTAACACTTGCGGCGTACTGAAAGATATAATTAATTCCGTCAAGAATTGTGCTTTGTCCGGTAGAAAAAGCGTTCCCTGTGCAATTATTTGACAAGGAAACAAGTACATAATCCGCAGAAGGGGCAACACCTGTAAATTGTCCGCCGCTTGCCAATCCGCTTCCTCCGGCGATTCCTGAAACATGAGTTCCGTGGCTATCCTCTTCGGAATCTGTCTGATATAGTGATAATTGATTTTCTTTGATTTCTCTGCCATAAGAAAAACCGACGGGTTTTGAGCCGTATCCGCCCTGTTCCCAGATTCTTTTAATTCTGTTTGAAGTTCCGGCAGGGTCTAAAAATACAGGATTTGTATAATCGAAACCGTTATCAACAATACCGATAATTACATCTTTGCCGGTAAAACCTTTAGGAAGGTTCAATCCGTTGTGTACTTCATTTACTTTAGTAAAGTGCCTTAAACTGTCTAAATTTTTCGTGCAAGGCTCATCTACCTGGATATAAGAGATTGCACTTAACATAGATATTGATTCAAGAGTTTCGACCGGTATTTTTACAGACCAGATATTTCCCGCTTTTGTACCGATTAATACACCTAAATCCGATAAAGTCTGTTCTATAGAATTATCGGAGACTTTAATTAATGCACCCGCATAAATTCTATTGTTATTTTGGGACAAAACATAACTTTTACCATTTATTAAATCTCTTGATTTCTGTAGTACCTTTGTACCTTCTTTATGATAATCATAAATTAATTTTTGTGTAAAAGGAGATAATTTTACCGAATGCTGAGCAAATACACTTGATAAAGCAAATACTAAAAAAATAAATATAATAATACATCTTTTCATAAATAATCCTATCTGATTTTAACCTGTTCATCAATTTGAATATATTCTATCCCTTTCGCTCCCATCAAATTATTGAAGCTGTCAACGGGAACAACAACAGTCCAGATATTACCGGCTTTTGTATTGATTTTAATCCCATAAGCTGTCAATTCTTCAATATTGACTTTATCATTTACCTTTATCATTCCGTTTATATAAAACTCATCATCAACTTTTGATAAATGGAAATCGTTGATAAGAGCGGCAGAGGGAATAAATTTTGATTCCGGTGGTATTTTTACTCTTTCTGCTTTATAATTTTTATAAAAAGCCAGCGTAGTCGAAGACAGTTTTACCGTTTCTGTTTTAGGTACAGAATTATCACCGGAATTATCCTGACTTTTCTCTGTATGACTGCAATTACAGCAGGATGCAATCAGGAAAGAAAGCGTAAAAAAAAGCAAGTATTTTGTCATATTTTTATTTTATTTTGATTGAAAGAAAAATATTGTTGAGTTACTACACCCAACACAATCAGAGTTAAACCGATAATAGATGAAATCAATATTTTTTCGCCTAAAGCGAAGTTAATAAAGATTAATGATATAAACGGAGAAAGGTATATCAGATTGCTTATTGTTGCAGTTGTTTCACTATATTTTAAAGCCTTCAGCCAGAACACAAATGTAATTCCCATTTCGAATAATCCTACCCACACAACAGCAAAAACACCGAATTTGTCAGGGATTATAAAGTCTGCAAAAATCAAATTATAAGCTAAAATAAAAATTAATCCGAAGAAAAAATTTAACAAAAGCTTTGCAATTTCATCTCTTTTATCTTTTACATTAAATAGCCAGTAGGTGGCCCAAATAATTGAACTTCCCAGAGCCAGAGATACACCGAAAATATTGGAAAACTTCAGGCTAAAAACATCTCCTCTTGTTGAGATAATT
>JBAYGQ010000004.1:0-17407 GCA_041666585.1 Bacteroidota bacterium | reverse complement strand
TCAAGAGGTGTCAATACCATCTGGAATGGGTCACTCTGAATTCCATCGTCAAGTTGTCCGCAATTATATTGAGTAACACTAATAGGTTTATCGGCTGAAAAAACGAAAGGTTTGGGAGAACCTTCTCCGGCTCTCATTCTAAACCAGCCTTCGCCTTCGAGACCGCCTGCATAATTGATAGTACCTAAGAAATTGCCGTCGCGATTAACGTTCGTGTTATTTTCTTTTGCAAAAATCTTTATCATTGAGTTTTTCAATCTACCGGCTATCGGGGTGTAATGATATTCTTTTCCCCATGTATTAGTCGGTAATTCCATTTCAACAATATAATCCCAGCAACAGATATTTGTGGGTATGTATGCCGCATAAGAACCTGAAATAACAGCAACGGGCTTAGTTGCACGCCATTTGCTTCCCGATAAATCTGCTAAGTTACCGAAACTGCCTAACATGAAAACATCACCTTTGTACAGGGTTACCGACTTTGTTTCACCCGGTTTCATGCCTCCGGCAGTTGTAGTATAGTTTGTTCCGCCTAATGTAAAGCGGACAACTGTTCTGTCAAAAGCGGCAACACACGCTGTATATGAAGGTAAATATTGACCGAACGAAACTCCGTTATCTGCTATATCCGCCCATGATGCTACTATATATTCTTTTCCTAATGATGAAACAGGTAAGGCAAGATAGCTGTCGCTGGTAGCAGTAAAGCGGGTAACACCGTAAACAATTATAGGGTCATCAGCAAAAATATGAAGACCAAAACCCGGGTACACCTGCTCAGGTTCGGCAGGTTGTAAATCAGTTTTTCTATATGGCTGACCGAGTGAAGGGTCTATTGTAAATTCTATAATGTCATTTGGTATAGTGGGTCTCTGATTATAGTATCCTTTACCGGGGATTTCAAGAGTTACTACGGTCTTAACAGCAGAAGACACATAAACCTTTAGGGTTGAGATTACAGCATTTGCAGATTCAAAGCAGGGCAAAAATGTAACCCAAAACTCTTTTCCTGCATTTGTTAAACTGAGCAATTCAGGAATTTTTTCTTTAAACTTATTCAAAGTGAAATCTTTAGATTGCTTCTTCCACTGGGCATTAGAAGGAATGACTATTACAAAAGATGCCAGAAATATCGAGATAATAAATAATGATTTTCTCATTTCAATCTCAAATATATTTTAGAAGTAACCTTTTCTGCTTTGACATTTCAATCTCAAATATATTTTAGAAGTATTCTTTTCTGCTTTGAGTTTGTCTTATGATATAAAACGTAAATTAAACTATTTTTTTTACTTTTTCTCTACCGGTACATTATCTTCGTACTCCTTTGTGCGTAATTTTGGTAAACGTTCAAGGGCATCGCTCTTGCAACCTCTGTCTGTTGTGCCGATTCTAACTTCCCATGAACCGTCCTGCCTCGGTGTCCATACAAACTGCTCATAACGTACCTTGTAATCATACCTGATGCTTGTCAGTGCAGGATTCGCAACAACAAAGGACTGACACCTTTTCGTAAAAGTAATAACCTTCGGGTCGGTAAGGTCGGAAAGCTCAATTTCATATCCGCCTTCGATAGACTTATAGTAAATATATGTTTGTGCTATATTAACAGAAACATCGTATTGGATTCTTACGGTTTCACCGGTATAAATAGTATCACGGTCTCCGATATAATCTAAACTAATTACACGTGTAGTTTTTATAGTTGTATCCTTCGAGGTTACCGGACTTGAGTTATTTGTCGGAAGACTGATTATATAAGTAGCATCAATCGGCTCTATTTTAGCCTGATTCGCATGAGTGGCGAGTTCCATCATAAACTCTGTCATACTTTTGTTCTGCTGTATCACTTTGATATATGTATTTTCCGGCTGAACTTTGTCATAGGACATGATATACGGTTCGCAGGTTATCACCTTGCGCTCGCCGAGTTCATTCCAGATTATCGGCACAAAACTTTTTTCTTCATTGGACTGAGCATTTACAGTATTGAACTGCAATGCAATTAATAATAAGAAAATAATTGTTTGAAGGGTTTTCATTTTTTTCTCCGTTGTTTATTTACTTTTTATTGCCGGGTCATTGGGCAAGTTTATGTTTCTTAACAATTTTATTTGTTCATTTTTCGCTTCATTTGCTTTGTATAGAGAATTGAAGCACTGAGACCGGATTCGATAGAAAGTTTTATTGCTGAATTGGTCATTCCATGGTTCAACACTTAGATTTGACAATCCTGATTTCAATAATTGGGATTGAATTTGAACAGCCTCATTCTCCGTTTTGAAACTACTGTAAACAATGTAATGACAGGCGTAATTTTTCAGTTCACTTTGGTCATACTTCTTTTCGGCAACAATTTTATTATTTTTCGGTTCGGGAACTCTGACAGTATCCCTGATATATTCAATCTGTTTGTGGAAATCAATCTGATATTTTATAGCAAGATTGGCAGAAATTATTGAAGTTTTCCAATTGATACCCGACACTAAATCGTTTAAAGCTAAACCATAGTTTATTTCAGGTGAAACGGAAAGTTTATCAGTAATTTTAAATTCATATCCTATGCCTGCATTGATTCCCAGATACATATTAGTCGATGATTCCAATTTCCCGCTAAGGTCATTTCTTGAAGTAGCACCGTCAATAAAAGTGATTCCTTTTGCAACTCCTTCGTCTGTTATTTTTTCATACTGAGTATAATTCGAATTTGTTTTAAATCCAATGTCCCCTCCGATAGTCCCAAAAAAATTAACTGAGCTGAACGGTTTGATAATAGCCTGAGGTGTAAAAGAAAAAAATGAAAAATCTGTCGAAAGATAATGATACGAAGATACTGCAAGACGCTGTCCTTCGTACTGGCTGTAACCGATGAATTCTGTAACTTCCATCTTGTCGTTGAAAGTCAGGTAATTAATTTTCAACCGAAAATCGAGCATATTAAAAATGGGAATTTCCAGCAAACCGCCAAAAGTAAATCCTGTACCGTTTCCGCCATTATATTCTAAACAGCAGTTTGGCACATTAGGTAAATTCATAAATTTTGCATTATGAAAATTATACAAATACCCGAAATTCAGCCCGGTTTTAAAGCTGAAAGCAATATTTTTGGAATCATTATTTGAATTATTTTCATCTATTGCATATAGCTGAAAAAAAGACAAAACAAATATTAAGATATAGATTATTTTTTTCATATATTTTTATTTCCCTATTATCACACTTTTTGAATCAATATCTCTTAAGTTGCTCACACATACGCGATACAAACCGAAGGGTATGTTTTTAGATAAAACGATTCGTCTGGTATTTGTACCGTTTTTAAGATTTATTCTTGATGATTGAATTAATTGTCCCAGAGTATTGAAAATCGTTACATCAGCGCTTTCTAAACCGTTACTTTGAATTATAAGTTCCATTTCATCTGTAATTAGATCAGGAAGTATTTGTACCAATGCAATGTTGCGTTTAAATCTCAACAATCTAGTTCCGCCTGCTTCGCTAATACCAATCAGTTCAAATTTTCCTTCGAGTGCGTTAGTTGTTATACCTATAGTACCGTATTTTCCCCAGCTAATATTTTTCAGAATAATCGGAGAAAATAAAGTATCACCTAATAAAATCGTACCGTCAACATATACAAGGTCTTCCTGATTTATATCAATTCGGTCCGCGACGGTGATAAGCCTCCATTCGGCGCTGTCTCTGTAAGGTCTGTCTTTTGGTAAAAACAGAGAATTTTCAATTATCATAGTCAGATACAAAGAATCAGGGATACAGGCGTTCAATAATTCAGGACTGAAAGAAATACGTTTAATGGGTAAACTAAAATAATTATCAAACTGTTCACCCGGGTTTTCTGCAACATCTTCAGGTTTAATTGTTATTGCAGGAGAAAACCTCGCTATTTCTACTGTACTTGTATCCAAACATCCCGACTGATTATTTACAATTAAACTATAAAAGCCCGTTTCATTCGTAACAATTTGATTAGCAGTTATTCCTGTACTGACACCGTCTTTCAGCCAATTATAACCGTTGTAATTAGTCTGACAGATTAAAGTAATAAATGCACTGTTGCAGGTATAAAATTTATTGTTTTCTATAAAAGCATCAGGGGAAGTAATAACAGGCTTCCCGGGTATCGGGTTTACAGTTACTGTTACATCATCTTCGGTCAAACTGTCCTGAGAATCAGTAACCCTTAATCTGTATATTGTAGTTTGAATCGGTTTTGCAAAAGGATTTGGAACTTTATTGTCACTCAGCCCATTACTTGGATTCCATTGGTAAGAATAAGGGGGCATTCCTCCGGAAGCCGCATTTACATTCCCTATTTGAACGGAATCTCCCTCGCAAATTGATTTGTCTGCTCCGGCATTTACAACCAACTGAGGAACAGTCAATGAGACAATAACAGAAATAGTGTCAGCAGATTTGCATCCTGCCAATGTGATAGTCTGTTCGAGAAACACTTTTCCTGTTCCGAGTGTATCCCAGCTTACCTGCAAAGTATTACCTGTTGCCGAGCCTATAACTGTTCCCAGTTCAACTGACCATTTATTGCTTGTTCCGTTTGGAGTGTTTGCGGAATAAATAGTTACTGTTCCGATTTTAAGGCTTGTACTGCCTGTTATTTGTGGATTCGGAAGAGCATTCACCACAACTGTAATGCTGTCAACTGCAACTGAATCTCTTGAATCGGTAACAGTAAGTTTGAAGTTTGTTGTTATGCCTGGATTAGCAATCGGGTCAGGTATAGTATCGTTACTCAATCCTGCTGAAGGAGTCCATTTATACCTGTAAGGCGGTGTGCCGCCTGAAGCCGGATTTGTCGATCCGATTGATGTAGAACCGCCTTCGCAAATCGATTTATCCACTCCTGCATTTACCGATAATCCGGGAATTTGCTCAGCTATAACAACTAGTATTGTATCATTCGCAAAACATCCCGTTGCATCTATTTTTTGTTTGAGTATAACTTTTCCGTTACCTGCAATGTCCCACCTCACTTCAAAACTATTTGAAGTTGAGTCACCGATAGCTGTACCGTTCAAAACATCCCAACGATTTGAAGTACCTGCCGGAGTAACTGCAGTATATATTTCATTTGCATCCAATTTAGGATTGGAATTTCCGATAATTTGCGGTGTAGGTTTAGCATTTACGGTAACAAAAACACTGTCTTTTTTAACACTATCCCTTGAATCACGAACCATCAATATGTAATTAGTAGCATTCGCCGGAATTGCCATTGGGTTCGGGATAGTATCGTTGCTCAATCCAAGGGAAGGAGTCCATTTCAACCGATAGGGTGAAACTCCGCCGTTAGCAGCATTTGCATTTCCGATTGGTACTCCTTCACCAGTGCAGACTGCCTTATCTGAACCTGCATTTATTGTTAGAGGAGGAATTGTCTGGGTTATACCTATGCTGAGGGTATCCCTGCCTATGCATCCCGATTGTGTTGATTGTATCAGAAAAACTTTCCCTGTACCCGTCTGTTCCCATTTTACTTTAAAAATTAAATCAGTTGTAGAACCTATGATGTTTCCGTTGCTGTTTACACTCCAATTATTGTTTGTTCCTCCTGGCGTTTCGGCAATATAGATTACTTCTGAATTAAGTAAAACCATATCATTTCCGACAATTTGTGTAATCGGAAGCGGATGAACATAAATACCTATACTGTAAGAAGCTGTGCATCCGGTGCCGGTTGTCTGAATGAGCGTAACTGTTCCGCTTACGGAACTATTCCAGCTTACGGTTAATGAATCTAAGTTATCCGCTCCAACGATTGTACCGCCTACAACCGACCATTTATAAATAAGACCGTCTGAACTATTACAATTGTAAACTAAAGTTGAGCCTACGCATGGGTCGGCATTTCCAGTTATTGTTGGAGTAGGCATGGGATTGATGGTAATAAATATTATTACTGAATCCGAACAGTTCGTTGTTGTATTAGTTTGAACAAGAGTAACAGTACCGGAGCTTCCTGTTCCCCATGTAACATTAACGCTTGCACCGTCATCGGCACCGTTTATATTACCGCCGCTTATTTCCCACTTATTGGAAGTATTAGGAACATTTAGACTGTCCTGATAAGTGTACTGGCTTCCCGCACACACATCGATGGGTGCAGTTTTCATAAGAGGTGTGGGCAAAGGATAAATTGTAATAACGCTGGAAGAAGAATCAATACAACCATTAGAATTTGTCCAAATTACTGAGACAGTTCCTGATGATTGAGCTCCCCAACTAATATTCGCTGAAGTTTCGGTTGCACTTCCGGTTATTGAACCGTTTATTGCTTTCCACAGAATTGTTGTTCCTCCGGGTGGTGTTGGGCAACTATACGCTTGTGAATGGTTAATACAAACCGTTGATACTGGACTCGTTATTGAAGGTGTGGGCAAAGGATTTATGTTTACAGTAATAAATGATGAATCTCTGCAGGACGTAATTGAATTTATTTTCACTAATGTCAGGGTTCCCGAACTTCCTCCGTTCCATTGAACAAAAACAGAATCGAGAGAAGAAGAAGCAGGTATTGTCCCTCCGCTTACAGTCCAATTGTACTGCATGTTCGATTCTATTACTGCTCTGTACAGTTCAATTGAATTGTAGCAGGTAGTACCGTTTCCTGATATTGCAGGATTGGGTTTTGCCTTTATCGAAAAGACACCCGAAGTATCGTACTGGTAGTTCGTTGCCTGCATTGATGCAAAGCTTAGCAAAAATGCGAATACCGCAATTAATAAAATGTAAATTTTTCTCATATATTTTCCATAATTATTATTTTCAATCTTTTATACATCGAACGGAATAGCCGAATGTAGCACTTTGGTAATTTCTATCGGAATTAGCCCCAGTACAAGCAATGGATCTACGCCAAACCCAAGAAATATAAACTGTAGAAGTCCACCAAGTACCGCTTAGTCCAATAGCAAAAAAAGAACCGCTACTGTTACGATAGCCTGCCGGAAGTGCTGTAAATCCGCTTTCATTTGTAGCCCCGGTATTTGGTGAAGACCAATGAGTAAAACTAGTTTCTTTAAGTTTTCCACCTGCAATCGACACTCCTCCCAAATTATCTTCAAGTGTAGTCCATTCTGCATCGCTCGGTATATGCCAGCCATCAGGTGCGAGACCTCGAGAATCATTAACTGCATACCAGTTATATAACAACCCGTAAGTTGGTTTAGTTGCCGGGTCGTTATTATAATAACACCAGGCACCGAAAGTTGCACTTGCCCATTCTGTCGGATCGGTTATCTGAGGTATTGTATCTCCATTCCGATAATGATCAACATTAAGGTTTTTCAGAGTCCAAGTCTGAGTACCAATAGTAACTTCTGCCGGACCCTTAATGCATCTAACTGAATGTCCTAAAAGTTTACCCCAGTTACCAGCGTAAAAAGTTGCAAAATTACAGGTTGTTGTCCATTTCCATGCGTTTGAATTATCATATTCAGTAGAAGACCAAAAGTGAGTAATTGAACCTAGAAAATTAAAAATCCCATTTTGCACTCTTAAACCTCCGGGTAGTGCTGTAAATCCACTCCCATTTGTTGCACCCGCATTTGGAGACGCCCAATGTGAAGTACCTGCTTCCTTCATTTTACCCCCTGCAACATTTTCTCCTCCAAGGTATGTTGTCAAAGTTGTCCATTCAGCATTACTCGGGATATGCCAGCCTTCTGGAGCTAAATCTCTCGGATCATTTACAGCATACCAATTATAAAGCTTACCATAGACTGAATTATTTGCAGGATTATTGCTATAATAGCACCAAGCTCCTGACGAAGGTACAAGCTCCCAAGCAATATTATTCGTGACTTGAGGGATTGAATCTCCATTTCGATAAGTAACAACATCAAGGTTTTTTAGCATCCATGTTTGAGAGCCAATTGTTACTTCTTCATAAACAGGTGGTGCAGTTACTTTTGCTCTTACTCTCACTACACAATTATCACTGACTGTATTGGGAACAGTCCAATTGAAACTTAATCCGTTGGCTGTATCTGTTATCATAATCCAGTCTGTACCGCCGTTTGTGGAGTATTCAAGTTTGACAGTATCGCTTGCCGGAACACCGTCCCACTGTATTTGCACAACAGTACCCGGGCATATTGCTTCACCGCTGTTAAAAGAAATTATATTAACATGATTGCTCAAAAGCTTGTCTCTTTTTTGTTTCTGAGCCTGCATTCCGTCTGGTAAGACACAGAGTATAATAATAAATATTAATACAATTTTTTTCATACAATTTCTATTTGTAATTATTTATATTCTCAAATTAAATAAATATTTTGTTTATCAATCTTTTACACAACGAACAGAGAAACCATACTGCAAATAGCCAGCGCTTCTCAAGACTTGTGCAGTACCGTAGTTCAGACCCCTGCAATAGTAGGACTGATAAGCATACCAAGTAGTAGACCACCAATAACCATTGATTCTAATGTTTGCGAATGTACCACTGAAGTAATCTCGGGTACCGCCTGGAAGTGCTGTAAATCCAACTTCATTTGTAGCATCAGAATTTGGATTATTCCAATGGACAATTCCAGTTTCTCTTAATTTTCCCCCTTCGGTTGTTCCTCTCCAGTTTGGCTTATCTGCTTCGGTTTGTGTCATACCTAAATACATCTCCAATATTTTCCATTCATCATCACTTGGAATATGCCAGCCTTCGGGAGCTAATCCACGTGGATCAATTACCGCCCAGCCATTATAAATCCTGCCATATATAGCTCTGTTAGCCGAGTCGTTATTGTAATAGCACCAAGCACCGGTACCTAAACTTTTCCAAGCCCCATTGCCGCTAACTTCCGGAATAGTATCTCCATTTCTATATGTAACAACATCGAGGTTTTTTAGCATCCATGTTTGAGTGCCAATCGTTACTTCTTCATAAGTAGGTGTAACGGATTCTTTTGCTCTTACTCTTACAACACAATTTTCGCTGACAGTATTAGGAACAGTCCAATTGAAACTCAATCCGTTGGCTGTATCTGTTATCATAATCCAATCTGTGCCGCCGTTTGTTGAGTATTCAAGTTTAACGGTATCGCTTGCCGGAACACCGTCCCACTGTATCTGGACAACAGTACCCGGGCAGAGTGCTTCACCGCTGTTAAAAGTAATTATATTAACATTATTGCTTAAAATCTTGTCTTTTTTTGACTTTTGTGCTTGCGAAAAGGAACTGTGCGTGCTGAATACCAGACACACCAAAGCAAACAAAAAGATAAATCTTTTCATGTAATTCCTGATTCAAAAAAATTTATATATTTAATTTTAAAAACTATTTTGAATATAATTAGATCTGCACAAGTGTTCTAATGAATTTGATTTAACATAAATTATTTTATGATTATTTCAAATATTATAATAGTAAATTAAGCAATATGTGTAAAAAAAACAAGCATATTATAATCAGTCTTTTTTGAATTAATTTTATTTACTCTTTATTGCCGGACTATTAGGTAACTTTACATTTCTGAATAATTTCATTTGCTCGTTTTTAAGCTGATTTGCTGTATATAAGGAATTATAGCACTCCGAGCGCAATCTGTGAAAAGTTTTATTTGTAAATTCATCAATCCAGATTTCCGTACTCAGATTTTTCAATCCTAATTTTTCTAATTCAACCATCGTTTGAATAGCTTCTTCTTCTGATTTGAAACTGCTGTAAACAATATAATGGCACTTGTAATTTTTAAGTTCGCTTTGGTCGTAGGTCTTTTCTGCAACAGGCTTTTGCACAGGCTCTGAAATAACTCTTACAGTATCTCTGATATATTTTGTACTTGATGAAATATCCATTTGATAAGCAATGCTGATATTTCCTGAAATCATCGAGGTTTTCCAGCTTATTCCCGTTACTAAATCACTTAGGGCTAAACCATAATTTATTTCAGGTGATAGAGTCAGTTTATCAGTAATTTCAAAATCATAACCCAAACCTGCATTAATACCGAAATATAGCTTCGATGCCGCATCAAGACTGCCGTTTGTACTATTTCGTATCGTTGATCCGTCTGAATATGTTATACCCTGAGCAAAAGCGGCTGAATTAATTGTTTCATTCTGAGTATAATTCGATGCTATTTTCAATCCCATATCGAGACCAAATGCAAGAAAGACTTTATACTTGTTTGAAGGTCTGTAAATCAGGCGGGGAATCATAGTCAGATACGAATAATCGGTTGTCAGATTGTGCATTGACAACACCTCAACAACCTGCGACTGATACTGACCATTGCCGATAAACTCTTCTCTTGTCATTTTGTTATTAAAAGATAAAAAGCCTAATTTCAACTGCAAGGCGAACTTATCAAATAAGGGCATACCGAATAAAGCACCGATACCGTATCCACTGCCTGTTCCTCCGTTGTATTCAAGACAGCAATTTGGCACATTCGGTAATTGCATAAAATTTGCAGAATTGGAGTTATACGAATACCCGCCGTATAGCCCTATATTGAAAGAAAATTTTTGATTTACAGTATCTTCACTCATTTGTATCTGGCTCTCATTCTGAGAAAACAGTTCCTGAGAAGAAAGCAATAAAATTAATAATATTAAATATTTTTTCATAGAAATTCCTTATTTCCCTATTATCACACTTCTTGAATCAATCCCTTTTTCGTTTCCGACTGAAATTCTGTAGATACCGAAAGGTATTTCGTTTTGTAATTTCAAAGATTTAATATTTATTCCGCTTGTCAGATTAGTCCTTTGTTTCTGAACTAACTGCCCTAATGTATTATATATATTTATTTCGACATTTTCCTCTTCTTTGCTCTCAATGAGTAGCTCTGTCTCATCGCTTGCGGGATTCGGCTTTATCTGAATAATCGCAAATGCCTGATCGAATTTTAGAAGCCTTTTACCTCCGGCTAAGCTCAGTCCTGTTAGTTCGAATTTGGAATCAATTGTAGTTGTTGCAATTCCGTTCTTACCGTATTTACCCCAGCATACATCCTGAATTTTCATTGAAGAAGAATCTGTGTCTCCGAGCAAAATATATCCGTCAACATAGAGCAGGTCTTCCTGATTCATATCTACTGCATCTGCTACCGAGATTAATCTCCTGTCTGCGCTGTCTATATAAGGTCTGTCCTTTGGTAAAAACAGAGTTTTTTGAATCATTAAAGTCAGATATAAAGAATCCGGCTTGCACTCTAATTGCAGTTCCGGGCTGAATGATACTCTTTTCAAAACTATACTTTTGGTAACAGCTCTCCAATCTGCGGGATTTTCTACAACATCGTCAAATCTGATTGTTATCTGAGGAGTTGAAAGAACTACATTCGCTGTTGATGTATCAGCGCATCCTGCCTGATTGCTTACAATAAGACTATAAGCTCCACCCTGGTCTGTTATAATTTGCTTGCCTGTAACTCCAGTGCTGACACCGTCTCTCAGCCATGAGTAAGAATCATAGTTTCCTGAGCAAACTAAAGTTATAGAAGAACTGTTGCATATATAGAAATTATTATTAGCAAAATAGGCATCGGGAGAGCTTATCTGCGGCTTACCGGGATTAGGATTTACAGCTATAGCTACATCAGCACTGCCTTTTGTATTTATTGCGTCTGTTACTGTAAGTGTGTATGTGGTTGAGCTTGCGGGAAAAGCCGTAACAACTGAGTCAGTAGCTGAGCTCAAGCCTGTTGCCGGAAGCCAGCTATATTTATACGGTGGTATTCCGTTTGTCATTGCTCCGTTAATACCTATCTGAACCGAAGAGCCTGAGCAGATAGTTTCGCTAATACTCATCAAATTAACTTGCAGACTTCCGGGACCTGAAACTGAAACCTGCACTGCTTTTCTTGCGCTCCTGCATTTTGAAGTATTATCCTCTGACTCAACATAATAAGTTGTAGTCTGCGTAAGAACAGGTGTAGTAAAAACATTTCCGGTATAAAGCAGGTTCCCGCCTGTCTGTGCATCATACCAGTAGAATGTTGCATTTGCCGGAGCGGTAGCAGTAAGATTTGCCACAGTACCCGAAACCACAGATGTATCTTGACATACAGGCAAGGTGGGGAGAGGATTAATTGTAAACAAGGTAGTTGTTCTCGATGTATCGCTCGCCGCTTTCAAACACATCGTGCTTAGTAAAATAACTATTAAATACAAAATTAAATATCTTGCTTTCATTTAAATACACCTATATGTTTTAATTTGTAATTACTCATTACCAAAGCCTTTTGTTGTAAACTTCAATAATATTTTCTACGAAAATTTGGACATCCATTGTCAGCACTATTTAGTTGGATGCCACCTCAAAGGTGGAGACCAACTAAATCAATTTGTTAATCTTTTATACAGCGAACAGAAAAGCCGTATTCCATAGAATAGCTATCCTTGTGGAGGATTACATCATTCGAAATCAGGCTTCTGCTCCAAGAAAGAGTAGCATTGAAATCTGAAGAAGTCCACCAATAGCCATAACTTCTTAAGCTCAAAAATGAGCCATCTGGATAAGAACGCCAACCACCGGGAAGACCGGTAAAGCCACTTTCATTGGTTGCACCTGTATTAGGTATTTCCCAATGAGTTGTTCCAGTTTCTTTCATTTTCCAACCTGAAATACTTTCGCCACCTAAATATGTTGAAAGAATTGACCATTCAGCATCGTTTGGAATATGCCAACCTTCAGGTGCTAATCCACGGTAGTCATTAACTGCATACCAATTATATAACTTGCCATAAATAGCTCCATTCGCAGAGTCATTATTGTAATAACACCAGGCACCAGTTGTAAGGTTTGCCCATTCAGTTGAGTCTGTTACATTTGGTATAGGCTCGCCATTTCTATAGTGGTCAACATCAAGATTTTTCTGCATCCAAACCTGATTTCCTATTTTTATAGTATCAAGAATAGTAGTTGTTTTTGTTGTTTTTGTTATTACTCTTGCCGCACAGCTTGTGCTCGGTGTGAATGGAACTTTCCAATTGTACTTCAGTCCTGTGGCTGAGTCTGTAATCAGTATCCAATCTGTACCGTTGTTTGTAGAATACTCGATTCTTACAGTGTCTCCTGCAGGAACGCCGTCCCACTGAATTTCATAATTTGTGTTGGGACAGAGCGATTCTCCGTTGTTTAAAGAGATAATTCTTACTTGTGAGCCTGCACTATCCGAATATTTAAGTATAGTCCCCTGGTCACCGACAGCCCAGCCTGTATTTTGATTTACAAAAGAAACTCCCATCAGTTCCTGAATTGTTCCCGTTGTCTGCTGAATCCAAGCAGTTCCCCCGTTTGTGGTTTTCAGGATTAACCCACCCTGGCCTATAACCCAACCGATATTTATATCAAGAAAATATACATCGGTAAATTCAAGATTAGTACCTGATGACTGTTGAAGCCAGTCAACACCTGCATTTGTAGTATATAATATTGTGCCGTTTAGACCTACAATCCAGCCCTTATTATTATCTGCAAAAAAAACATCCTCGAAATGATTGAAATTAATTGAAGGTTGCTGAACCCAGTTTTGCCCTGCATCTGTTGTTTTAAGAATCAGTGATTTTGTTGCATTTGTATCTTCGCCTACAATCCAGCCGTTATTTGCATCAACGAAAAAAACACTAGTAAGAAAAGAAGCAGAACCTGATGTCTGCTTTGTCCAGTTTGCACCTGCATCCGTTGTGTTCAGAATAATTCCATCCAAACCGACAGCCCAGCCCGTAGTTGCATTTGCAAAAAAAACTTTGTAGAGCCAGCTTGTTGTACCGGATACCTGCTGTTGCCATGTTTCTCCTGCATCATTTGTGTAAAATATTTTGCCGTTAAAACCGACAATCCAGCCAACATTTACATTTACAAAAAATACACTTTTAAGATGGCTTTGGGTGAATGAAGGATTTTGTGTCCAATTAATTCCTGAATCAGTAGTTTTTAAGATTAATCCATCCATCCCTACAGCCCAGCCATTATAAGTATCAGCAAAAAAGACGCTGTAAATAGATTTAGTTGTGCCGGAAGTTTGCTGTGTCCAGCCTGCAATAGCCGTGAAGGAGAATAAAATCAGAAAGAATAAGGTTATTGAAATTTTTTTCATTTATTTTTCCTGTAATGTGTTTCTTGAATTCAATTTATCCGATAACTGAAATTAAACTTATAAATTAAGTAAAAAAATTTGAAAAATAAACTTTTTTAAAATGATGGTCTTCCGGAACAATACACTTTAGCAAAAGACAGGAGATTGAATTTTAATACCAACAATTATTTGGCATATTTTGGGTATTGTTGCTTTTGTTATAGAGTACAAATTGAATGCCATTCTGCTTATCAGACCTTGTTCCTTTTATGTGAAGTGTAAGAAAAAAAATATATACCTTATAAAAATTAGATATTATATGGTTTATATTGTTTCAGTTTTGCTTTTTCTTTTTCATACTTTTGGCAAAACATTTAGACTTGGAATTAATGGAAATTGCAGTTGATAAACTATTTGTTTTATGTATATTTTTTATTTATTTTAATCAAACTCTCCAAGTACTATATTGTAATTTTGTTTTAAATATTTTCATGATGTACAATTATGAAATCGTTCAAATTTCAAATTATTTCTTTTGTCTTGTTGTTCCTCTTACCTGTCTGCATTAGCTCTCAGAACTATAATGTTGATGTTATCAAAAAAGAAGAAGGACTTTCTCAAAGCATTATTTTATGCGGATTGGAAGACAGTCGCGGATTTTTCTGGTTTGGAACAGTTAATGGATTAAACAGGTACGATGGTAAAGAATTCGTTGTTTTTAATCATAATCAATTTGATGCAACATCCATTTCATATAATAAAATCATAGGAATTGCTGAAGATAAAAATGGCTTTATTTGGATTGCAACTGCAAAGGGTAAATTGGACAAATTAGACCCCAGAACAGGCAAATCCAAAAACTACAAAATATCCGATGAAGTTTTTGGGACAGAATCTTTCATCTCTATTACAATATTCACAAATTATGATGGAAAATTATGGGCTATGACCCAAAAAATTGATGGGAAAACTACTTTTAAATATTATAACGTTCTTACTGACAAATTTGAAACATATAAGACAGGTATTAATTACATTGACTCTATTTTAAAGAAAAGTCCCGTTTCACCTGAGATTTTTGTTGGGAAAGATGGCGTTTTGATAATAAAGATAATGGATTTGAAAGAATTAAGACATTATCACATAGGAAGTGAATTTTTTAGAAGTGTGAAATTGATTGTACTTAATACAAGAAAAAACACTATTAAAATAATAAATCGTTATAAGGATTATGAATATGTAAAATTTCTTGGTAAAGATGAAAACGGTGATCCTCTTATTCAAATTGCTTCAGAAAAAGACCGATTTAAGATTATTAAACTTGTTCTTGATAAAAATATAATTAATGAAACTGATTTCAGAATAGATAAGAAATGGCTTACCAAGGGATTTAGTTTAAATCCGTTTTACTATAACTATAAAATGTTTGCAACTGTAAAATTCAGAAACAAGAATGTAAATAAAAAAAATAATAAATTTAACGGACTTTATCAATTTAATGATTCCGGCTATCTGGAGTTTAATAAAAGAATTCAGATTCATTCTTTATTTCCGACTTACTCCGGATTTAGTATTCAAAAAAAAATATTCAGCCTGTCAAATAATATTATCTGGGATTTCCAGGATAACGGATTAATTAAAATCATACCAAAAATCAAAAAAGTTCAAACCTATAAAAATATTAAAAGTGATGCAAATTCAATATCAGACAATATCATCAGGTCAGTTTATATCGATAAAGATAATGTATTGTGGGTAGGAACGTATAATGGTTTAAATAAATTCGATGCTAATAATAGCCGATGGATACATTATTCAAATAATACTTTAAACCCTGATTATAGTAAAAATATATTTAATGCTATTATAGACGGTGATAATAATAACCTCTTTCTCGGTACTAATAATGGAGTATTTTTATTTAATAAAAAAAACGGTATGTTTACTGATTATTCAAAATCACATAATCTGTCGAAACATTTAAAAAACGAATTATCAAACAATATTTGGGGATTATTGTTTATTAACAACGAATTATGGATTGGATCCCTTTTGGGTTTGTACAAGAATGAATTAGGTACTAATTCATTTAAGGCATATTCTCCCTCTGATACTAAAGCTAATTCTATAAGTGACGATAGGGTTTCAATAATCTATAAAGATAAAAACAATAATATCTGGCTCGGAACCCAAAACGGTTTAAATAGGTATTTACCCGAACTAGATGGATTCAAAGCTTATTTAAATAATCCCGCAGATAGCAACTCATTATGCGGAAATAATATTTGGTCTTTATGCGAGGACAAAACCGGTAATCTCTGGATTGGTTCATATGGTGCCGGTATTAATAAATACAATCCCATAACTGACAATTTCACACATATTACTACTAAAAACGGCCTTCCTGATGACGGTATTGTAAGCATGGCCTGTGATAAAGAAAATAATTTATGGCTCGGCTCAATGAATGGTTTGATTAAGTACGACCAGAAAACAAAAATATTTACACGATATTCTGAACATGACGGCTTCCAGGGAGATGAATACTCTTTTCATTCAGTCGCTGTTACTCAAGACAATAATTTAGTTTTTGGGGGATTGAATGGAGTTTCTATCTTCTCACCCAAAGATTTACAAAAGAATAAAAATATGCCAAAAATAGTAATTTCTAAACTGTTCTTCGAGGATAGTCTGGCATCTTATTTTTTACAGGACGGAGATACAATAAAAACTGACTGGAAAACAAATTATATAAAAGTTCAATTTTCAGCAATGGATTATATAGCTCCGCTTTTGAATCAGTACGCATTTAAAATTGACGGTTTGCATAAAGACTGGATTTTTCTTGGTAATCAAAATTCAATTATTCTGGCAGGCATAGACCCGGGTGAATTTACTCTAAGAATAAAAGCAAGTAATAATGACGGAGTTTGGAATGAAAAGGGTATATCTATTCATATTTCGATTATTCCCCCGTTTTGGTTGACTCTTTGGTTTAAAACATTTTCTTTTTTAATAATCTTTTTTATTATATCCTTTTTTATTTTTGACAGGTTTAGGCGGAGACGGGAAAAAGACAGAGCGAAAAGGAGAATCATTTCTCTTCAGTTAAAAGCCTTGCAGGCTCAGATGAATCCTCATTTTATATTTAACTCTTTAAATGCAATACTTAACCTTATCGTTCAGGATGAGAAACAGAAAGCAATGCAATACCTTTCGAAGTTCTCGAAATTGTTACGTAAAGTTATTGAAAGGTCGAGAGCTTCTACTATAACATTAGAACAAGAAATAGAGCAAATTAAACTTTATTTTGAACTTGAACAATTAAGATTCGATAATAAATT
>JBAYGQ010000003.1:0-18284 GCA_041666585.1 Bacteroidota bacterium | reverse complement strand
CTGAAATCAGTACTCCGAACATAAGAATAGCCCCGCCTGTGTACTCCCTGAAAATAATAATTTCCGCAATAAAGAGCATTGCGAACAGACTGGCTAAAACCGGTTCGAGCGAGAAAATCAAAGCGGCTTTTACAGGTGTTGTGTATCGTTGAACCGTCGTGTGAATTATTGTTAGCAAAAAAGATGCAAGAATGCCGTTGTAAGCTAGTGAAATCAGTAATTGATTCGAGAATATTAAAGTAAAATCAGTCCTTTCGAAAAGCAGAAAATATGTTAGTGCAATCGGCGCCGCCATCACAAATTGAAGAATAACCAACTGTCCCGTCTCTTCTTTTGAATTTTTACCGCGTGTAAACACATCCATATATGTTATGTAAAAAGCCCAGAAAAGTGTAGAAAAAAAAGTAAGAACATCACCGATATTCAGATTATCAAACTGAGGATTTGTAAAAAGCCATAAGCCGAATGCGGCAATAACAACTCCGATTTTCTGCCATAATGAGATTTTCTTTTTTTCTATAAACCAATAGGCAAAAGGTGTAATTACAACAGTTATGCCCGTTATAAATGCCGATTTAGGCACAGTGGTCAGTTTTAAGCCGAGAGTCTGCAAAAGGAAACCTCCGCCGAAAAGCAAGCCCAGAACCATACCGTTATAAAATGTTTGTCTTTCGAGTTTCTTTAAGTATTTTCCGAAAAAGATAAGACAGAGTGTAAGTGCAATTGAAAATCTGATAATAACATATAAAGACGGGGAGGCAAAATTCAATCCGATTTTAGTAAAAATGAATGTCCCGCCCCAGACAAAAGTCATAAATAGCAATGCCAACTCAGCTTTCCATGATTTCAAAATTTTTCCCGTTCAAAAATATAGAAAGAGTTATCGTGGTGTGTTTTTATTTTCATGCACCTGCTTAGTCTGCTGAATCGTCGGATTATGCGGTTTATTCTGTTCATTTTTCGGTTTATGTTCCTCTTTCGGTTTTGTTATTGCTTGTTTTCTTGCTTTTTCTCTTCTCAGTTTATTATAATCAACAGTTTCAATAAGTTTCACTCCGGGACGGATAACACCTCTTGCTCTGAGAGTATCTTCGGCATAAATAAATCTGGGTTTGTTTTTCACACTTCCCTTACTCGCATCGGGAATCTGGCACCATGGAATAAGAGCTTCTTCAACAGCCATAGGGTCTTCGGGAAGTTTCAGTATGCTATCCTTGTTTGAAGTCAAATCGAGCCATGGACCGCCCTTTTTACGCGAAAAATCGAAGAAATCCATAATAACTACAGGTGTGCCTGACATCGGAATTTTCTTTTTTTGCTTATCGAATTTCGGACCTTCACCCCAGTAAAACAGCCATTTAGCATCATCCAAAAACTGCCGGCAACAAGAGTGAGAAACAGGTCTGCCGGGCATAACAAACTGATGGAAGGCATTACCTGCAATTACGTGGAAATTATAATTATACGGCATAAGCCAGTTACTGTCTAAAGAAGACTTATGCACCATTTCTTTCCATTCAAGGGCATATCTGCCAGGATAGGTTTGAGTCCTTTCTTTTCCGGTATTGGTAGCAACAAATCTTATTTGTTTTCCATTCTCAAAACAAGCATAAGCCTGTAATTTAGCGGATACAATTACTAATTTTTTGATATTTCTGGCTCCCGGATAGAATTGAGGAAAAACAGAATAAGCACGCAAATCGGGGATAATTGTATCAGGAACAATAATTGAATCACTTCTGTAAAAAAACCGGAGTTCTTTGCGGTTTAATGTTGCAAGTATTTTGGAGTGGTCAAATTTTCCGTTGGGGTCGCGGTATTTGGAAAGAATTCTGGCAAAACTCTTTCCGTCAGGTAAAAATACTTTATTATATTTAATTTTTGGAAAAACATCGTATTTGGCAATCTCAGCTTTATCTAATGAATCTTGTTTTTTCTTGATTAATTCCTGCTTTTGAGCTTCGGTTAATACAATTTCTTCAGTTTTCTGACAATTAGTTAGAAAAAAAGAAAATAATAACGAATACAGCAAGAACCAACCGAAGAATTTGCTCATAGACAAAACAAAAGATTAATTGAAAAAAAATAATGAAGCAATTTATGAAGAAATTTTAATTCATACAATTAGGATTACGATATTCCAAAAAAAAATGTCCGCTTTTTTAATAAAGCGGACATAATAAAATAAATATGGTAAAGAATTAAATATCCCATTCTAAAATTATTCTACCCTCTTCCATAATAACTTCGTCATCAAAATAAACAGTAGGTCGTCTGACAATCCCGTCAAGGTGAATGTTCACCGCAATCTTGCCGCCCATAGACAAATTATTACCGAAAGCCACATGGATAGTTCCAAGTACTTTTTCGTCTTCTAAAATATCTCCGGTAACCCGCGCTTTATAATTAGTTCCAATTCCAAATTCAGCGACAGCACGTCCATCTTTGCCCGCATCGTCTAAAAGTTTTTCCAGCATTTTGGCTTCAGCGCCTCCGGAAATACTCTTTGCATAGCCGTCAACTACATCCACTACGATATGTTCATCCACAATACCGATAGAACCCATAGACCCGTCAATAATAAGTTTACCCTGAGATTTGTCTTCAATCGGTGCAAGATACACTTCTCCGGAAGGTAAATTCCCGCTTTCGCCGATGTTTCTGAGTACACCTGTACTGGGTATTACCTGGCGTCCTTTCATAGGAAAAGTAATGTCTGTTCCGAGTTTGGTAGTAACTCTGATTTTGCTTATTTGCCTCATCTTATCGGCAAGAAAATGTGTAAGTTTCATAATTTGTTCGTGGTCAGCACTAAGACAACGAATCATAGTGTCAACTGTAATACCGGGCATTGTTGCCACACGTACACCCAGCTTGGAAGCTTCCCGACGTGCATTTGTATGTGTCAGGGATTTTGAGGTCGGGCAAATAACAGCGTCAACTTCTTTCATAATATTTGCTACAGGAGGAGGAGGCTCCTCACCGTTAATTGTTCTGGACTTCATTTCCAGATAGATTGATTCGGCGCACAAGGCTTTGCTTTCTTCGAAAAGAGTCATACCTATTTCGCGTTTTTCTTCATCAGTAATTACCAGCAGTGTTTCGTACTCCGACAGACCTAAATAATCTTTCAATGCTATTACTGCCGCTTTTTTCATTCTTAGTGATGATGCCATAACTTTACGGTCCTAATTAAAATATAATAATATTCATTTTCTTAATTAAAATTTAATATCCCAAACAGAACAATAAACAGTCACAATATTGGATTGGACTTGTTAGAATAAATCTTGGTATTAAATAATTTTATACTGCTTTGAACTTTAAGATTTATTGGGTCTTGAATCAAATATTAAATTAATAAAACATTTGCTAAATAAAAATTTTTTTTTTATTTCTATATCCAAATCAGTATATACTACCAAAATGAAATTAAGGATTTTCAAGTTTACCTCCTGCAATTTTATCTTCTCGTCTTAACAAATATGCGAATAAAAAGCCGATTACACCTAATCCCGCAAACATTAGAATTGTCCATGTATAATTCAGTGTAGCTGATCCGGAATCAAGCATTTGCTGAGTTGTTCCTCTGTTGGTTTGGTCGAGAATAAATCCTGCAAGAGTCGGGAACAAAGCCAAACCTATGTTTTGAATTGATGCCATAATACCATAAGCCGTACCGAGTCTTTTTTCCTCTACGATTAACGCTACTGCGGGCCACATTGCGGCAGGTACGAGCGAAAAAGCAATACCCAGAACAAACATAGCTATATAGGGTGTAAGGGTAGTTAATGAAAGTACTAAGTGAACAAAAACAAGAAGAAGTGAGCCCAAAAGCATAACAGACGCTCTTTTGCCGAATTTATCTACAAGAGCTCCGAAAATAGGAGTAAATACGATTGTTCCCCAAATAATCAGACTTGTAAGAAATCCGCTTAAGCCGATTGAAACTCCAAATTTATTGTGTAGTAAATCGGGACAATATGCCTGGAACGGGAATACCGCCGAATAAAAGGTAACGCATAAAATACAAATAAATATAAAAGACCTGTTTGTAAATAAACCCCAGATGTCTTTAAGATGAAACTCTTCGTCAGCACCGATTAATGATTGTTTGGCTTTTGATTTATCAGCCGAAATATCGAACATCATAAATATTATAAAGAATAAAAGCCCAATACCCATAAGCATAGCGGCAATCCATATAGCATTTGTCCAACCGAAATAATTGTAACCCGCTTGACCTATAGATGCGGCTAAACCTAAAATAGGCGCCATAATAATTTTAGCAACACCGCCAAAACTGTTTATGTATGTGCTAACAGAAGCCGGGTCTATTAATACAGGAGAAAAAATAAGTGCCGCCGCAGTTCCGAGTCTTGCAAGTGCTATATTCACCGCAAAAGCAAAAGCCAGCTCTTTCCCTTTGAACCATTTTACAATTATTTTATTTATTACGATAATACTTATTTCAGCTCCGAGACCGAAGAGAAGTCTTCCGAGCATCATCATTTTTAATTCGGGTGATAGCTGTGGTATAAACGAACCGAATAAAGAATACCCAAAGCCCTGATGGCGAAAAATATCACTGCCTCCATAGGCAGTTACAAAAGCTCCCAAAACACATAAAGAAACAAATAGGAATCCTGTTTTTCGGATTCCCCATTTGTCCAAAATTATCCCGCCTAAAATTACAAGAAATAATGCAGAAACCGAATAGGCAGATACAATGAAGCCGTAATCAGTCGAGGTGAAGCCGAGGTGAGACTGCATTACGGATTTAATTGAGGACATTGCATCGTAAACATAATAGTTTGTTGCTATTACTACGCTGACAAAAAGTAAAATCATCCAACGGAAAAAAGTTGTTGATGCAAATTTTGTATCAATTGTTGCAGTATTTGTCATCCGGTGTACCTTCCTATTCAATTTCGAAATTTATTAAATAAATTACCTTTTATTGGTAATGCGGAGGCGTGGATTGAATCGCCTCCGCAAAATTATTTTAGAAATTTTATTGCTATTTCAGCGGGATATTTTTAACTATTTCGAGCAGAAGCTTCCAAGTCATCTCAGTAGAAGAAATGGATATTTTTTCAGCGGGAGAGTGGACATCTTTCAGATTCGGACCAAAAGAGAGCATATCCATTCCCGGGTATTTTTCACCGATTAAACCTGTTTCCAAGCCTGCATGAATCGCTTCGATTCTGGGCTCTACTCCTCGAAGTTGTTTGAAAATTATTGCGGCTTCTTTCAGAATCGGAGAGTTTACATTCGGCTGCCATGCCGGATAGCCGTCGCCTGAAACAACTTTCGCTCCGCCAAGTTCTAATGCCGCATATACCATTCTTGCCATATCAACCTTTTCTGTTTCGACGGAACTTCGCTGGCTTGTGAGAACATATACTTCATTTTCGCGGGTTTCAACAATTGCGAAGTTAGTGGAAGTCTGCACTAAACCCTGAATATCGGGACTCATTCTGATTACACCGTGGGGCATTACATAGAATGAACTGATTAAATTGCACTGCATATTATAGCTCATTACTTTTGCAGGAAGTGCCACAGATTTTGCGATTATGTTTATGTCCGGTTCTTTTGAAAGGTATTCTGCTTTTAGAATCACATCATATTCTTTAACATATTTCACAAAGTCTGCTTCCGATTTTTTGGGAACAGTTATAACTGCAAAACTTTCACGTGGAATTGCATTGTGTTTATTTCCACCCGCAATTGAAGAAAGTTGAATATTGAACATCTGATTTAAATTATTTAACAGACGGTTCAGAATTTTAATTGCATTGCCTCTGCCGTCGTGTATTTCTATACCTGAATGTCCGCCTCTCAAGCCTTTTACCGCTAATTCAAAAGCAGTTGAATCAGGAGCAACAGGGGCTGTTTTATATTCAAAAGTACCGCTTGTATTAATACCACCGGCACATCCTATTGTAAATGCCGCATCTTCTTCTGAATCAAGATTAATTAAAATCTTTGCTTTCAGAACACCGCCTTCGAGTTGCATTGCGCCTGTCAAACCTGTTTCTTCATCTACAGTACAAAGCAATTCTACATCCGGATGCGGAATGTCAGTAGAATCAAGAACCGCCATACCCATTGCCACACCTATGCCGTTGTCGGCTCCGAGAGTAGTACCTTTTGCTTTAATCCAGTCACCGTCAACATAAATCTGAATCGGGTCGTTGTCGAAGTCAAAAGTAACATCGCTGTTTTTTTCGCATACCATATCAATATGACCCTGAAATGCGATTGGTTTTCTGTTTTCCATACCCTTAGTTGCAGGTTTACGGATAACAATATTTCCGGTCTTGTCCACAAAATTTTCGAAATTCTTTTCTTTTGCCCATCCCAAAATATAATTAGCCAACTTCTCTTCCTTTTTGGATGGATGCGGATATTTGGTAATTTCTTCGAAATAGTACCATACTGTTTTAGGTTCTAAACCTTCTAAAATTCTTGTCATTATTATTTCCTTTCAAGTTCAATAAATGAGATAAAATTGTTGCTGTATAATTGTGTAAAAAATAATGTCACTCTTTCAGTTGCAGGTTGAACCGAGTCGCCGAATTTTTCTGATAAAAGTTCGACAATAGTACCTACCTTGTTTTTACCATTGATAAGAAGCCATGTCTCCGAGCCGAATGTATCAAGATTTGCCTTAATATACGGAGATTTTCTTCTAGGCAGAAACGCCTTTTCGAAAAACTTATTTTTAAATCTCGGCACAAGAACATCAACCAAACCATCTGGTTTTAATTCATGTTTATGAAGTGCATAAGGTGTTAAATCTAAATAGTTAAGATTTTTATTTTTTTTATTTTTGAATATACTCATAATCTTTTATCGTACTTTTTTATGATAAAAATGAAAAACTTAGTTAATTAAAAACGAAATTTATTTTTGCTTACATATTTTTAAAATCCACTCATAAATGTCAGTTATTACGTATTCCGCAACATGTCCTTCAATTTGATATTCTGCAGGTTTCGACATTCCCTCGCCTTCAAAGAAAAGATGGTTCAGATTCTGATAATATTTATAATCAATATTTTTTCGGTCTTTAAGGTCCATTTTCCACATATCAAAATCAATAATTCGTACCTGATAATCTCTTCCACCCTGAATAATAAACATAGGCTGAGTTAAATCTCTGGCATATTTTGACGGAGCATAAGCCCGCAAATCTAACCAGTATGCAGCATTTATGTTCATGGGCAGATATTTTGAAGGCATTTCTTTAGTTAATTCCTGAGATTTTACTCTTTCTACCTGAGCTTGAGTAGAATCAATTAAAGCACGGTTTTCAACCACTTTTTCGGGGTCTAAATTAGCAATATATAATATCTGGTCAATTAATAAATCTTCCAGATATCTTGCGGGTCCAGCCATAGATATTAAACCTTTGATTTCGAGTTTCCGAGCTGCTATTCTCGGCAGAGCCATGCCTCCAAGACTGTGCCCGAGTACAAAAATCTCTTTTTTGGAAATTGATTTGAAACTCTTCAAAGTATCTACAGCCTTCATTACATCATTAATAACTTCGTCATAGATTGTAAAGCTATCTAATTGGCTGAGAATTTTCATTCCGTGGGTTTTCGTCCTTTTATCATACCTTAGCACTGCGATGCCTTTGGTTGCAAGCCCCCAAGCAAGGTCACGAAACGGTTTGTTCGGTCCTATTGATTCATCCATATCATTCGGTCCTGAACCGTGAACTAAAATCAATACAGGAAAGGGACCTGTCCCTTTTGGCACAGATAAAACTGCAGGAAGTAAATATTCCGGATATCCGAACTTGAATTTTACTTCGGTAAATTTTGTTGTATCAACATAAATAGGTTTTTTATAAAAATCTTTGTCTTCACGGGATGAGATGTAGAATGCTGTTATCATTTTATCTTTATTGAAAACATAACGTAAACCTACAATGGATCTCTGAAATTCGTATTTTACCTCAACTACCTCACTACTCATAAAAGTAGAATATTTAAAATTCAGCTCTTTAACTAAATCACCGAACTGCAAATCCATCATTCCCTTGACTGTTTCCATTAATGCTTTAGTCATTTGTTTACGTGCCGTACTATCAAGCATCCCCGACACTTTGTCATATTCACTGTTTCTCAAATGATTAAAAAATTTAGTTATATACGGTTTCAATACTTCAATTTTCTGAGTGTCATCTGCAGATAAACCGCTTGAAAAAAAACTCAGAGCGAAAATAAATATTAATAAAAACTTCTTCATTTAAAATCCTATTAAAATCAAAAAAAACAATTTATTGATTGTTGACTTTAGTCAGGGTCATCACTCCGGTTGAAGTGCTTTCAAAGATATAAGACTTTTTATTTTTTTTATAAATCCATGTTTCGATAGTTTTATCTGTACCAAGAGAACTTTCTTTTGAATCGGGAGCACCAAACAAAATATAAATTTTTCCTCTGTCGGTTTTAGCCCCATCTTTTTGGGAAACAGTCTGAAAATTAAAAAAAGCATAATCACAACGTTTGAAATATTCAGCCATTGCCTCATTATACGGTGTATTCGGAGTCGGGTCATGTTGTTGCCAGTAACTCAAAACATTCTTGAATTTCTCCTGTGAATTACCACTTGTAATCTTGTCATATTCATCATCATTAAGGATATAATACATCAACTCGGCTGAATAATCAGGATTGTAGAGGCTTAGAGGCATATCCTGCCAAACAACTTCGAACTGCTGTTTTACTGTATCTTTGCTCCCGTCGGAACTAATTATCAACTCGTAATTACCCGGTGCCGTCAGATTTGGTGAAATATCAATTTTTAATATTCCAAGCCTGACATTTTTAATAGAATCAATTTTATAAATGAATGGGATTATCTTAAAAACATCAACATTTGAGTTTTCATTCTGATTACTATATAATAAATTAAATGATGAATTTGTAAACGGTGCAAGCTTCCCTGACAAGTTAATTTGAGAATTCCAGTAATAGTCATTCTTTTTTTGCTTACTCAGTTTTATAGAATAATCAAATTTATCGAAATCGCTTTTTAATGATACCAATTGGAGAATACTCGCTCCGTTAGACCTAAATGGTATATTGCCTGATAACAGAAACGGAACAAACTCTTTTGTTTTATCATAATCAAAATAATTAACAAACATCGGTTTGGAGATAAAAGGTTTTTGAGAATTATACGGTTCGATTTTGGGAAAATTCTTTTTAACTACTGATTGAATATTAGAACCCTGCATCCTGAAAATCATATCATATTCATGGTTATCGAGTTCAACATAAAAAACACCTTTCAAAAAAGCATCCTGTGATTTTATTTCATCGTATTTATCAACATAAATTGTATCTTTCCAGATTTTTCTCTGTTTTATTATACCGTCTGAATTTTTGAATTCAAACTCAAGATATACTTCAGTAAAGAAAGAGCCTTTTGTGGAAATCAGAGATTCATTTTTTTTGAAAACAAATTGGTCGTAAGCTATTCTGAACAGTATAAAAGTTCTGATTGAATCGTGTTGAATAGGAATTGAATATTCTTCAAGATAGAATTTTTTTCCGAAATCATAATATTTGCTTCTGTCCTTTTCGCCGAAATTCTGCGCAAAAAGCAGGTTGAAGGAAATAGAATATAAAATAAATATGGATAAAAAAACAATATATCTTTTCATATTCAGCTTTCGAGTTCTTGTAAAAAGTCTTGCAAAATAATTGCGGCGGCTATCTGGTCTTTGTAACCTTTTTCCGCTCTTTTCTTTTTCTTTTTTCCTATTTCAATCATCGCCGCAACAGAACGGTGCGTAGAGTATGATTCATCATAACGTATGACGGGCAATTCTGTTTTTAATTCTAACAGAGCCGCAAAATCTTCAATTTCCTGCATAAATTCGGAAACTAGCTCGTCAAGTCTGTATGGTACACCAATAATAATAAAACGGGCATTTTCTTTTTTTATTTCGTTGATAATATCATCAATTATATTTTCTTTGGAGTTGTCAAAAGTAAACTTTGGATTTACGGTTATGTGGAACTCATCGCAGACGGCAAAACCGATTCTTCTTTTTCCGTAATCAATTGCCGCAATCCTTGAGCCTTTGAACTCCTCTATATTATATCTTTTCACGATGATTCTTCTGATGCTTTAAAAATTTTGTAGAATTATATATCGGAATCGAAAAAGTAATTTCAGTACCTACACCTTTTTCAGAAACTACACTTAATTCACCTCCGTGAAGTTGAACCACGTGTTGCATAATCATTGTACCTATGCCAGTTCCACCCTGTTTTTTTGAGGTTGTAAAATATGGAGTCAGCATTTTGTGTTTTGTTTCTTCATCCATCCCGATTCCATTATCCTGAATGCTGAAATAAGCATT
Organism: Bacteroidota bacterium; assembly: GCA_041666585.1. GTDB lineage: Bacteria > Bacteroidota > Ignavibacteria > Kapaibacteriales > UBA2268 > JBAYGQ01. The sequence goes on along the minus strand of JBAYGQ010000003.1, from coordinate 7,891 downwards.
CCTACCGTCGGTATGGCATGATATTCTTATTATTCCTTCTCTTCCCTGAAAGGCTCTGATACTATTTTCAATAGCATTCCGCAAGGCTCTTACCATTTTCGGTTTATCGCAGGTCAGATTAAAATTTAAAATTTTTACTTCGAAATCAATATTCGGAAACAAGTCTTCATCAAATTCAATACGGGCTTCTACACAAACAGATGCGGCATTAACACTCTGCAATTCTAAAGCATCGCTTCTCCCGACGGTAACTACGTCGCGGACTCTCTGCATTAGAACATTAACCTGATGAATTATTTTTTTTCTTCGTTCATTATCCTCGGAAGATACGCTATACTCCATTTGCTCTGCATTTAATCTTATTGTAGAAAGATTTGTCTGCATATCATGAGCAAGTGAAGCCCAGTTACTTAATCTTTTCTTTTCCAATTCCTCTGTTATATCAATACCTGTAAAGACCATACCCCGGTAAAGACCTGCAATGTTTTTTAACGGTAATACGGTACAAAACCATTCTTTAGAACTACCATTATCCATTATTGATATTTTCTGTGCAATTGTATCTTTAAAGCTTAATCCTTTTTCAACGAGGTCGCTGATAGGCTTTGTCTGTTCTGTTACAGCATAATAAAGAAACATTTTATTCAGAGGAACAGAAGCACTTATACCCAGAAGATTCTTTCCGGAATCATTAGCTCTAATCAATCTTCCGCTTCTATCAATCACAAAAACAAAACCTGAACTCGGCAAATCAAGAACCGCATCAAGCAATCTCTTATTCTTTCGATACCTTCCGATCAATATCATCAAAACAACAATAAGAATTCCGGGTATAAGGAAAGTTCCTGTACTATTAAGAAAGCGATTTACAAACCATAAAGAATGTTCATCCCGTACTAAAACAAGAGATGCTGTTGGAGAAGAAAGAATCAGATATTTATCGTACTCGAAAGCAGTAGGCTCTTTGAAAAACATTTCTCCGAGAGTAAGGTAATCTGCAGAGAGAATAGTCCCGTCCAAATAAGTTGTAACTAATCCGTTTCTGAAAGTAATTATTATCTTATCCCCTATTACCTGAAAACTTTGGGGTTCAATAAATCCTAAAGGAAGAGCGACATCAGTCCATCTTGTTCTGTCGTTTAGGTCTTTTAATTCGGCAATTCTTAGAAAATAATTATTCTCTACATTGGATAAAAAATAAACATACTTTTTATCTTCAGCGGATACTACCTTGATATGCCCGCCTGCGGATTCAATCCAGCTTCCCGAAACAATTCCCTTTTCTTTTGTTATTATTTGAAGCAGAGAATGTTTGGATGATTTTGTTGAAGTAACAACAGCTAAATCATGTCCGATTCTGTATAGAAAAATTTCATCAGGTAGTTGCAAATGAGCAACGGGAATATCTTCATTCAGAGAATTTGAAAAATAAATAATCGCCCAACCCTCTTGACCGGTAATATAGGCGAAGGTATTTTGAGACTGAGATGCGTTCCCTTCGTAAAGAGATACAGCTTCCAAAGCTCCGGTGAATAATGAATGAACTGATAATTTCCCGCTTCCGTCAACAAGACATGAATAAAAATGGTTTTCTACTTTTAGTAACCAAGAGTTCTGAGACAGCCTACCAAGCCATTTTGCAGAAACAGAGTTTATATCGAACCATTCACCGACGAGTTCGCAAACTGAAATTATATTGGTTAATGAATCAAGATTGGCAACCAGTAGCCTTGAGTTATCTTTCCATACAGCCAGCAGATTTCCGTTAAGGGGTTGGGATGCAATTACAAAAACATTACGGATACTTCCTTTTGCATTTTTTCTTCTTATATCCCGCCAAGTATAAATAACTTCAGATTCGCCTGCCCAGTTCGGTTTAATAAAATATGTAATAATCGCTTTTGAATTTTCAGAATTAGATAATATTATCTCACCACCGTCGTGGTACTCATAATTTGAAAAAGAATAACGATATGTATTATCAGCTTTAGAGCCTATACATCCAATAAATAAAAAAATTATAACAAGTAAAAAACAAGTTAATAACTTCCTTAATTCTGCAATATATTTTCCTGTCTGTTTCATCTTTTATTGTTTTTCTTTCAATTCGCAGATACAATACACAGCTATGCCTTCCAGCCTACCGACAAATCCCATCCCTTCATTTGTTTTAGCTTTTACGTTCACCCTTGCCATGGGAATTCTGCATAATTCAGAGATTTCTCTTCTTATTTGTTCCTTAAATTCTATTAATTTCGGTTTTTCGAGAACAATAGTTGAATCAATATTAACAATAGAAAATCCGTGGGACTCAATCAGCTCTACTATTTCAATCAGAAAGAGAGTACTGTCGTAATCTTCATAAATATGATCGGTATCGGGAAACTTTTCTCCTATATCACCCAAACCTGCGGCACCGAGTAGAGCATCGCAAAGAGCATGAATAAAAGTATCTCCGTCGCTATGAGAAACACAACCGAATTCATCGGTGATTTTGATTCCGCCTATCATCAAAGGCTTACCTTCCTCGAATCTGTGCGAGTCATAACCAAATCCAACCATATAAATTCCTTTTTTTAGTTACTGATAATACACAAACTTAATAAAGATTAAGGAAATTATCGTAAATTTACAGATTAACGGAATTTCAAAAAATTGTTTTATTTATAATTTATGCCAAAAAATAATAAAAATAACATTAATGATATTCCTTCCGTAAGCGAACTGACACATGCAATCAGCCATGTTCTTGAAGATAATTTCCTCGATATTAATGTTCAGGGTGAAATTTCAAACTTTAAACTTCACAGTTCCGGTCACCGATACTTTACTTTGAAAGATAATGAAGCTCAAATTTCCTGCACAATGTGGCGTACCAAGCAATTAAATTTCACCCCATCAGACGGTATGCGTGTTATTGCAAGTGGCTCTGTTACTGTTTATCCTCCAAGAGGTCAGTACCAGTTAGAATGTGAATCACTAAGTCCCGCAGGTCAGGGAGATTTATTCTTAGCTTTCGAAGCATTAAAATTAAAACTTGAAACTCTGGGATATTTTGCTCCCGACAGAAAAAAAGATATTCCTGATTTACCACTGAATATAGGAGTTTCTACTTCTCCTACAGGTGCCGCTGTACGCGATATTCTGACAACGATGGAAAGACGCTTTCCGATTGCTAATATATTTTTCCGTCCGACTCTGGTTCAGGGAGACGGAGCGGCAGAGGATATTGCAAAAGCAATAATAGAGTTACAAAGCACTCCGGCTGAAGTTTTAATAGTGGGAAGAGGAGGAGGCTCACTCGAAGATTTGTGGGCTTACAATACTGAAACAGTTGCCGATGCCATTTTTAATTGTAATCTACCGGTTATCTCAGCCGTCGGACACGAAACGGATTTTACTATTGCAGATTTCGTTGCAGACCTGCGTGCCGCTACACCGACAGCCGCCGCAGAGCTTGTTACCCCCGTTACCCGTGAAAATTTCTACGATGAAATTGATTCTATCCGTTTCGATATGCTAAAATCAGTTAAAGGCTCAATTGATGAACTGAATGACACAATAAATTATATACTCGATGCTTATGCTTTCCGGCGTTTCGACGAAAGAATCAAAATGCACCAGCAATTGATTGATGATATGCAAAGCCAGATTGAAAGCCAGATTAAAAGAAATTATTCAAATGTCCGTGACAGATTTAGCTTCCTTGAAAGTCACCTTAAATCACTATATCCTTTGTCACCTTTTGATAAAGGTTTTGCGATGCTTAAGTCGGCAGCTCATTTTATTAAAAGTAATGAAACGCTAGGAAATTACCTTGTTGTTGATATTGTCAGAAAAAACGAAACCGCTTCGGCTTATATAAATAAAGTTATACCGGTTAAACAAAATAAGTCCTGATTATGTTCAATTTTCTATAATTAATTATGAAAGAAAAAAAATCAAAATCATTCGAAGAACAATTCTCAAGGCTAAGGGAAATTGTTGAACTCTTAGATTCAGGTAATGCTCCTTTAGATGAACTTCTGATGCACTATGAAGAAGGTATGCTTTTAGCAAAAAATCTTAGAGATTATTTAAGTAAGTCCGAACAAAAAGTTATAGATATTTCTAAAAAATTATCTGAATAATCTTTTAAACTATTTACTATTTTTGTAGAGCATAAGAATATTTGCGATATTGATTCTTTACAATTTTTTTTTGATATGGACGATGCATTAATTGCTATAGAACAAAAACTTCATGAGTTATTCACAAAAAATAATCTTGAGGCAACTTATTTGATTCCTTCTGTCTGGAAAGAACCGGATGTAAAACATATTAATAAAATCAGTTCTGTTCAACCTTTTGAATTTTTCATTAATCGTATTTCAAAAATCAGAGAAATTGCCGCTTCTTCACAAATTATTTTTAACAATAGTGCTGACTGGTCTAAAGAAGCAATAGTTTATAATATGTTCGTTCGCTATGCAACCGCTTTTGACCATAACGGCGACGGAGTGATAAATCCGAACTTAGGTATTTTCGATTTGCGTGAAACAGGAACTTTCCTGAAAGCGATAGCTCTGCTGCCTTACATTTATTCTCTCGGAGCCAATACAATATACCTGCTTCCTGTAACATCAATCGGAATTGACGGTAAAAAAGGAACTCTCGGCTCACCTTATGCAATCAAAAATCCATATAAAATTGATGAGTATCTTTCCGAACCGGTTTTGGAACTCGGAGAAGAAGCAGAATTCAAGGCTTTCGTTCAAGCGACACATTTATTAGGAATAAAAGTCGTAACAGAATTTGTCTTCCGCACTGCAAGTATTGACTGCGAGCTTGCTATAAAACATCCCGAATGGTTTTACTGGATAAAAGATGATATAGGAAACAGACCGCAAGGTTCCGGAGATACATCTAAATACGGACCACCGGTTTTTTCGGAATCCGAAATAAAATTAATTAAGGATAGAATTTATAAAAATAATTTTGAAGCACTGCCGGCACCTTCTGAATTATACAAATCTTTCTTTACAGTTTCCCCAAAACTTATAACAGTTACTAACGATAAAATTATGGGAATCATAAACCGTGAAGAGCAGTGCAAAATACCGGGAGCTTTTGCAGACTGGCCACCCGACGATATACAGCCTGTCTGGAGCGATGTTACTTATCTGAAACTGTTTGAACATCCGGATTTTAATTATATCGCTTACAATACAGTCAGAATGTACGACACCAAACTTGCCGTTGAAGCCAATCAAGTCAATGACTTATGGGAAAACATCTGCAATATTATTCCGTATTATCAGAATAATTTCGGAATTGACGGTGTAATGATAGATATGGGGCATGCATTACCTTGTAAGCTCAGATTGGAAATCGTTGAAAGAGCAAGAAAAAATTATCCTGATTTTGCTTTCTGGGAAGAGAACTTTCTGATTACAGAAGAATCAGCAAAGGAAGGCTATAACGCAACTGTAGGCTATCTGCCGTTCGACGGATATAAGCCTGAAAAAGTTACTGAATTTATAAATATGCTTTCTCAAAAAATAATACCGATGCCCTTTTTCTGTACTACCGAGAATCACAATACTCACAGAACAGCGGCAAGGGAAGGTGGGGTTGAATTATCTAAATTTGTTTGGGCATATCTCAATCTTATACCCGGTATTCCCTTTATACATGCAGGATTCGAACTGGCTGAAACAGTTCCTGTAAATACAGGTCTGGGCTTCACTAACGAAGAAACAGAAAAATTTCCACCCGATAAATTGCCATTGTTTTCAGAATCTGCTCTTTGTTGGGATAATTATGAAGACTGGTTCGATGAGTTCAGAAGAATTTCCGTTTCAAGAAAAAGATTTATTAAAATCAGTAATAACTTCAATCCGGACTCTATTATCCCCTTGAAAAATTCAAATACAAAAATTATCAGCTTTGCCAGAAAATTTGATGAATCGGGGAAATTACTGATATTTTTAGGCAATATGCAAAATGAAAAAGAGTTGTATTTTGAAGTCAAGTTACCGAAAAAATCAAAAAGAATAAATGATTATTTTTCAGGTAAGTTTTTCAATATAGTAAACGATGAATTGATTTTCAATCTCAAGCCTTTTGAATATTTTATCGGCGAACTTATTATAGGTTAATTTTTGGTAGTAGTTAGCTATACTCAGCAGAACATCTTTGAACTTGCAACCCTGAACGGCGGAGTTTTCGGGGTTGACAGTGTTGAAAGTGCTTATGGCTTTTGCCGGAAATTAGCTACTGACCATTACGAAAATTTTCCGGTTGCTTCTGTTCTTATACCAAAACGCCATCGAAACTGTATATCCGCAATTTATGCATTTGCAAGGTGTGCCGATGATTTCGCAGATGAATATTCAGACATTAATTCAGAAGCAAGACTTTCAGCACTTGCTGAATTTAACAGCTTTTTGTTTCAGGATGAGTTTTTTAAGAAACATTCAGGCAACCCCATTTTTATAGCCCTTCACGATTCAATTATTAATTATAAATTACCTAAACTCCCTTTTCAAAAATTGCTGGAAGCGTTTAAACAGGATATTTTATTCAAGCAACCACAAACTCTAAAAGACCTTGAGAAATATTGCTCTCTTTCCGCAAACCCTGTAGGTGAGCTTGTTCTCCGCGTTTTCGGTTTATATAATGATACAAGTTCTAAATATTCAGATGCAATTTGCACAGGTCTGCAACTGTTGAATTTTTGGCAGGATTTATCCATTGATTTAAAAAATGGGCGTTGCTTTATCCCGCAGGAAATTTTGGACAAACATGGACTTTCAATAGAAAATTTGCTAAATGAAAAAAAATCCCTTATATTAGACAACTGCCTTAGTGAATTGTATAATGTAACTTCCGGTTATTTCAGATACGGGAAGAATTTGATAATTAATCTTGATAATTTTCGTCTTCGGTACGAAATAAAGGCGACTCTTCTGAGCGGATGTAAGTTAATAAAAAAACTAATGAAAATGAAGAGTAGTGTAATTTATAACCGTCCGAAATTAAATAAAATAGATGTAGCCGGAGTTCTTTTTAATTTACCTTTTTACATTAAAATAAAGTGAGTGTGCTTACACATATTGAACTTGCCGGATTTGAAAAAGTTGCCCCTCCACAGTTCGAGAGGTCTAACTTTTATTTTTCTTTTTCATTATTGCCGCGTGAGGAAAGAGACGCAATATCCTCAATTTATGCGTTTTGCAGTTACATAGACGATATTGTTGACGGCACTCCCGCCCTGAATCTTACCAGTCTCCAAAGAAAAAAAGACAGACTTAATTGGTGGGAATCTCAAATTGAAGAAATTTATCAGGGTCAACCGAAAAGCCATTTGATTACACCGCTTGTAGCTATCATCCATCGGTTTGGAATACCGAAGCAATATTTTCTTACACTGATTGACGGTTGCAGAAGAGATTTGCAGCAATTCAGATACCGGACTTTTGAAGAATTGAAAACATATTGTTATAGTGTCGCCAGTGTTGTCGGCTTAATAAGCATAGAAGTTTTCGGTTATAAATACGAAGAAACGCAAAATTATGCAATTAATCTCGGTTACGCCCTGCAACTCACAAATATTTTAAGAGATATTAAAGCTGATAAAGACAGAGGATATATTTATCTTCCTGAAGAAGAACTGGATAAATTCGGATATACAACAACCGATTTAATTAATGAAGTTTATAATGACAAATTTGTCGAGTTGATGAGATTCCAGACTCAGAGAGCCAGAGAGTACTATCACAAAGCACGGACATTCCTGAGACCTGACGAAAGAATAACAATTACCTCCGCTGAAGTAATGGATGCGATATACTATCGTTTACTCGATAAAATAGAACTAAATGACTACAACGTATTTAAAAAGAAAATT
>JBAYGQ010000002.1:0-26125 GCA_041666585.1 Bacteroidota bacterium | reverse complement strand
TTAACTGACTTATTATCAGAATCATAAAAATTGTATTTTATTAACTCTTTTATGACGTTTTTATGAGCAGGATTGTTTTCATTTAAAATTCCATACTGAAATCCGATAAAATCAGGAATGAATATTTTATTTTCATTATCTAAAAATATTACTCTTGAGCCAAGTTTTTCAATTTCCTTTTTATCAACTTTAAAACCTAAATAAATAGTTGAAATTTCATAATCAACTTCCCATATACCTGCATTATCACAATCGCAAAATAAATAAACCCAAAGGAGCTTTAAAGGTGCTTTAAGCCCCCTTATGAAGTTCTTTTTGAATAAGTTAGAATCTATAAATCGTTTTGCCATAAAAAAATTACACTAAACAAAAGAGAAAGGAATGCTAACCAACTACGAAAAGCACTCGCAATCCCTTTTGCTTAATGTTTTATTTACACGTTATTTATTAATAAATTACAAATAATTTATTAGTTTTTATTTTTTTTATTCAAAAATATTAGGTAGGTTTGCAACATTCTTTAACCAACTACAATGAATCGAATATTATTCACATAATAATACCTATGTTATACGCAAATTTAAAAACCTGCCAACGCACCGTTAAAATTTAGGTTCGTAGTTCTTAATAACAGGTTCTTGTTTGTATGTGTATTCTTTTTTGCCACATATTTTACATTCTCTACTCCATCTGTCTTTCTGAACATCACGGTATCCAGCGTAACTCCAATGTGGGTCTGAACCTGCACCATCTTGTACAGAACCATATCCTTCCTTTACTGTTTCAGCATCATAAATTGGTGTGGCAAAATCGTGTTTGCAATTAGCCATTTTACTTTCTGATTGAGCAATTTCTCTTTTAAGTTGCTCTATTTTCTCTCTATCATTCATAATTGTATTTTTTATTTATTAGGTTAATATTTCCAACACTCAAAAAGGTTTTTAAATCAGCGTATAACAGCGTGTAAAACTGCATTAAAACGACAGTTTACACGCAACCGTTATATGCCATTGAAATGACAGTACAACACATGCCGATACTCGTTAAACCAAAATCGTATAGGATTATTGAGCCACATTTTAGTGTCAAAAGTTTCTTTTTCAATTTCAATCAATCTATCAATTATCCATTTTTTAAATGACTTTTGTTTTTCAATTGGTAGATTACCAAAATCAAATAAAAATTGTTTGCAAATATTTTCGTTAACAGAATCAACGGAATATAATACAGTATTAGCGTTATTGTCTGTGGTTTTTTGTACTTCGTTTTTCATATTTATATTCGTGTTAAGTTAAATTTTCTATTCCAATTTTAGAGGCAACAAATGCCAATACTTAATCGTTAGTTGCCATTGTAAGAGCTACAATTTACCATAAAAACTTTCAAAGTTCCGAGCATATCGGATATTTCATTGTAATCATCTGTTGATATTCCTGTTGATAACAGTTCAACTTGCATTTTTGAAAGTTTTTTAATCTGTTTATCAACAACGGCAACTAACACAGTATTAGCATTATTGCCGTTTTCGTTTGTATTTGTAATTTCTGCCATTTTATTAAAGTATTTATAGTTTGATAATTTTGTGCTATTAAGTCGGCAACTTCGCCAATACTCACCGTTATCGGCTATTTAAAACCGAGTTCCGACAACCTTGCATCAGGTGATGGTTTGCCGTCTAATTTTTCATCAACATACTTTTTTGCAAGTCTTTCGCAATTCTGTACGCACATCACAAGAAATTTATCATTAACTTCCTCTTTCTTGTAATAATTATCGACATCCATGCAATTAGTTGTTACTGTATGCCAACGATCGCCATCTATTCTCTTTTTAACTTTTGTGTTTAACTCAACTTTGATGTTGAAATTAAATCCTCTGTGTTCAAATTGTTTATTCATTTTATTTAAGTGTTTAATTAATAATCAGATAAAAACAGCCTATAACACGCAATTAGGCTTTTTTCTTCCATTTCAGTCATTTTATTATGTTTTGAAATTAAATTCTTTTGTAAAATTAACTCAAAAATTACTAACCTTTTAAAATAACCCAATATTTATTTTAATCAGTACTGTATTACGTTTCGACGTTATTGAATTGTATAATATTGAAATTGTGGTGTATAATAAACTGACCAAATAACTCACGAAATAGTTTTAATAATAAAGCCAGAAATTTCTTTCCGGCTTTATTTAGGATTAGCATACGGTTCATCCAGGCATTTGCTCTAACTATGTAACCGCCAATATTTCAAACGTTTCAGCAACTTTCATTCTGAAATAAGTCGCTAATCTTTGAACAAATATAAGCATTATTTTAAAATTAAAAAATATTATTTATCTTCGCATGTTCTTTGAAGTGTTGTTGACTTGTAAGTAAGACCGGAGTTCGAGTCTCCGCATCTCCACGTATAACATTGATAATCAGTCAGTTATAGCTAACCAGTCGCTTTAGTACTGTAAAATTGTGGGTAGGTGTAAGGGTTGCACAATAGGCTCATAACCTATGGGTAGCAGGTTCGACTCCTGCACCCGCTACAAATCGGGGATGTCATGGAATTGATTATTTATTTAAGTGGCTACACAGCGTAAGCAATTTAGGGAACATAATTAAACGGCAACGTTGAATTTAAGGCAGCAGCGTAACAACTGCGAAAAACAGGGGCAATTAGATTGTTTCCTGTTTTTTTTTTTAAATTGCCCATATTATTTGGTCAAAAACCGCTATTATTAATAAAGAAGTCGGAAATTTCTCTCCGGCTTTCATTCTTTCTATTCGTGGTGGGCTGTTAGCAGGATTGCATGCTATTCCTGTGTTTTTATTTCCTCAATCAGTTGTTTTTATTTAAACAGCCCTGTTGTTTTAATTAGAATTTCATGGTAATAGTTTTTAGTTTATAAATGTTAATCATACGATTTAGAACTACAAATATAAAAAAAGCCTTACAATTTTGCAAGGCTTAATAAAATTATTTTAATCTATATCTATTTCAAGAAACTTAATCTGTGCAAAAACAGATGCTTATTCATATTTAAGTTTGTGTAATTTTTTTGGAATAAAACTATATAAAAAATTTTGTTCCATTAATTGCATTATTACTTAGGTTAAAATTATAGATAGAAAAACTAATCAAATCATATGTTTTTCTATAAAATTCAACCTCCTTAATTTCAGATTTTTCATAAAAACAGTTTGATTCATTTTTATCAATTACATACATCAAGTTATTTTCTGCAATGCTGACTTGGTCTGCAATTACATCAACTTGAACAGGCATAATACAATGAATCCCCACATCATTATCGGTTGCACATTTCGCTGAGCAAGGCGTGTTAAATGCAAATGCTACAAATGCAATCAACATAAATAATCTAAATAACGTTCTCATAATGCAAATATAATGTTTTTTTTATATGCAAATTATTTACAACAAAAAATCCGGCTATTAACCAGACTTTTGAAAATGACTTATAAGCTGTTCGAGTGGGAAGCTATATGAGTTCGTTATATTTTACTTTTTTCATAAATGTAAATTGTCGTATGCCTCAATAGCTTTTTCAATTTCTTCAAATTCAGCTACCCACTCAGCATTATCTTCAAAATTAGGTCTATCGCCTATCTCCTCCATTTTGTGGCAGGCATCTCTGTATTGTTTGTCTGTTGTTATTTCCATAATGCAAATATACTAAATTATTTCCAACATAAACACATCGGGGACCACTTCAAGTAATTTTTCTAATGCTTTTCCTGAGCTGGTTACATCCTTGTAACCGTCTGCATTTATATCTGTAAAACCTAATCCGACAAGACAACATCCGGCGATTTGACTATAATAGTTGCCCTTATGTATCTTAATTCCAGTCCGTTTAGGCACATTTATAATATCAATGTGCGGATACTTAATATGTGGACTTCCCTCAGTTTTACGGCATTCATAAGAACCTAAAGGAATACAGCTAATCTGTTTCTGATTCTGCAAGTCAGGCAATTCCAAAGTATAACAACTGAATAGAATCTTGTCAGAATCCTCAACTGTTAATAAGCCTGTTACTTGCTTATCCCTGTACTGTGTCCGCTTAATTATTACTTTCATGTTTGCGTTTTTGCTTATGAAATAAAAGTTTAAAAACCTCGCTTACATCAATATTTATTTTGATAAAACCAAAAGCAACAATATTTAGATATACGTTACCTTCTTCCCAGGTAAAACGAATATTAATCCATTTCTTTTTGGCTGTTAACTCAAGTAAGGCATCGCCCTCAAATAGTTCTATTTCGGAAGCTAATATCTTTTCCATTATACTTTTGGTTTATTATGTTCAGGTTTACTTGATGTTAATGTAGCTCCTCCGGCAATTGCTAAGGCTACTATTGTTATTGATTGCACAATTGATAACAAGTCAACTGAAAGTAATTGCATTGAGCCTTGTAAGGTTAATAAGGTTGTTCCAATACCAGCAATTGATGCTGATAATATTTGCGTTTTCTTCATAAAGGAAGAAGTTTCCGCAAACAATCTTTGAACAATTACATTTTTACTATTGGTTATGATTTTAGAGCTACATAATGCCTTTGAAGCTGTAATAATCATTACAAATAAAATACCTATCGTAAATATAACGTAAGTCAACCACTCCCACAAGTTTTTGCCAGTTGGTTTATTGATAGCATCTTTATCAATTGTGATTACTCCATTGTCAGTAATTATATATGCTGAATCTTTTGAAACAGTTGCTTTTAATTCAATCATAACATCTTTTAATGAATCAACTTTGTGTGTTAATCCTGTAGTGTCCGCTGAAATGTACTCGCTAACAGGAAGATTGCTTTGTCCCTCCACGACAACCGGAGGAGTAGCCTGTGCGAATGTGCACGAAACTAACAGCGACAAACCAATTAAAATCAAACTAACTTTTTTCATAAAATCTATTTTTTAATTAATAATTTCAAAATCCTTTAACTCATCCCTTAATAAAATTTGAACAGCAGTTTTATTGATTTCGTTAATCTGTGAATCGTTTAAATGTACTGTTACTCTGTCATTGATTAATTTACCATCTTCGTACGATCCAAACACGGCAACTTTACTCAGTGCGTTAAAGTAATCAAATTTAAGCACTAGGTTAGGTTGTCCCTTTTTTAAAATTTCAATTTTCATAATTCTAAAATTTAATTATTATTTCATAATTTTTTTAATTTAAGAATAAATTTACGAACTATTTTTTAATTAATAAAAGAGAATCATTTTTTATTTTATAATCTTCAATCCAAACCTTTATAGAGTCCAACTTTTGTATCGTTTCATTTACAGCAACTTCTCTTTGAAATTGATACTTTCTAATTACTGTTTTTGTCGTGTCGTTATCCACTTTATTTATTGCGAAAAACATACAGATAAATAGTATTAATTCACTCATAATCATTTTGGTTTTAAGGCGTTATATATTTCATTGACCTGAAATGTCATTACTTTATAATTTTCAAGCAATTTTTTTTGTTCGGCAACCTCTGACTTAATATTATCAATATCGTACTGCATAATCTTGTATTGAGCGAATAATGACGAAGCCATAATTATATACGGAAGTAGCTCTTTGAACCATTGTATTTTTTTAGTATCAGTATCTTTTGTTTCTTTGGAGGGTGTCATATATTGTCGAATTATTTTGCATAATATTGTTGTAAATAAAAAGAAGATGTCGTTATCGTAAAGTCGCCACTTCCTGCAATTCTTGAAATAACAAGCCAAACTTTATCGCCCACCTCATAGTCGATGTTCCAAACTTTAAAGCCGCCGTTTTTATTGGTTGCTCCACTCGTAGTAAACTCCATTACCGAATTAGCGTAAGTTGTAATAACTCCTGAAAGCTTAGCAATATCAACCTGCCAATCAACAGCATTAGTTCCATAACCTGCAATAGAGAAAAATACATTATAACTACCACTATAATCTACCTCAATAGTATCTCCAAGCATATAAGTAATATTATCCATTTCTAAGACACGCCAAAGTGAATCGCTTGCATTTGTTATTTGTACATTTGTTCCACCTGCAATAACTACTGCTGAATCTTTGAATGATTGCTTGCTGTGTGCATAATGAAAATAACACTCATTAGGTTGCAATTCCACAACTGTATTTTGGATTGTGTCGCCTGTAATATTGCCTGTTGAGCCTATTGTAACAGTCGAATTATTCAATTTCAATGTCTGCGACCAGCCACCAATCGAAACAAATAAAGCAAAAATCAATAATAGATTTTTCATTTTAATTTTTCAATTTCTGTAAATAAACTGTTTTATGTCCAGACCCCGTATAATCAATCGTGAAAATATAAATAGTTTTATAAAACGGGCTATAAATAACTGATTCAATTGTATTTCCAAGTGGAACGCTTGAATAGCCTACTTCACCCCTGCCAAAATAATTCCATTGCTCGTTATATGATTCTTGAAACCTATAAATGTCTGACCACTCCTCTGTATTTGGATTAAACGTATTAATGCAAATTCTCGAGCATCCAACTCTTTCGCTCCATATTCTCATTAATATTTCCGAATTATACTTGTAACTTTCTGCAACTAACCATAATCTATCATTCCATCGAGGCACTCTTATAACCGTACCCGAATTTCTTACCGAAGTTTGGTTTGATGTTATTAAATTGCTCCATGTTAAGCCATCATTATACGATGCTGTATATACCATTGGGGCTGTTGTAGATGCTTCATAGGGACTTATAAACCCCTGATTTCGATAATATATATATATACTATCCCCGTAATTAGCAGCCGTCATGTCTGCATAAACCAAACTGGTAGGGCTATATGTTTGCGGAATGGTGTCGAGATGCCATGTTGTTTCAGACGGCTTATTCAGTGTTCCTGTTAAAAGTTTTGCAGCTAAAACGAAATAAGCGTTATTGTAGGGAGTTTGGTTGAAGGTGTAATTATTCATGCTGACATAAGAAGAGAAGTGATATAGGTTTCCGTTATAATAATCACAAATACCTGCTCCCGATACGTGTTGATTTTTTTCGTATTGACCTACTCCATTTGGATAATTTGCAAAGAAATTTATTGAGGCGGTGTCCATCATTTGAGTAATAGTAAGGTCAATGCCACCAGTGAAATTAGTTGTTGAAATATCTCCATCAGAACTAATAATTGTTTTTCCATTTCCATAAACTCCAGCAGTATCAACAAAGAAAACATTAATAACTATCGGACTTGTAGCAGTTAAACCACTATCAGCAACCCAGCATTTATACTTATCATCAGCAATTGAGTTAATTGCATTTGCTATTGTTTTAGCACAGTCGATATTACGGGCTGTTGTTTGCGTATTTCTTGCAGTCCAATCAACTCCTTCAGTTAATACATTTCCGTCAACTGTTATTGTCGAACTTGTTGTAACATTCTTCGCATTGTTTACCGTGATAGTCCCCATTGCGTAAATATTGTCATGTGAAAATTGCCACGTATCACCAAAATCCAATGAACGCAAAACAACACATCTTGCAGTTGTAATATTAGCGTCAGGATGCATACTGGTATCTGTTTTACGACAAATAGCATATATGATATGGTGATAATCATCACAGAAAATCTTAGTAGGGAAAACATAATAAGGCAATCTCGTAACATCGTCCGTAAACGTTCTGCCGTTAGTAGATCGCAATGCCCTATAACTGTATTTAGCCGTTGAATATTCTAATGTCATTAGCCCCTGGTATATCATTGACTGATACAGGTAATTTCCTGTTGTCGGAGTTGTAAATTTGCCTGTCGAGTACATCTCATACATCTTACCTCCCGTAATGGTTGTTGCCTGTACGTATGTGCGCATAAGCCCTCCAAGCTTCTCAACAAATGCAGCATTACGCAAGTCATTGTTAGGGTCGGAACAGCTTATGGTGTCTCGTTGTGTGTACAATTTTGATATTTCTGCCTCAAAATTTTGACAATAAATAGAAATTGGGAATAGAAATAATAATACTAAATTTTTCATTTTACTTTTATTTTATAATTGTGTTATGTTTGCGTTTGCTTCGTCCGAAACCCAATACTTAATTTTAAAACTCGTTGCTCCGGCAAATTGAATATCTGCTGTAACAGAAATAGTTATCTTACTCGCTCCATCAACAGCACTCCACGTTACTGTCATATCTGTAACGGCATCGGGATTGCTTTGCGGTCTGCCTGTATCTTCGCCAATATTAATTAAGGTCGTTCCATCAACATCAGCATATGAATAGGTTACAACGCCCTTTCTTGAATCAGTTGTATCGCCATCGGTTGCGAAAATAGTATAATGAATTTCCCCACCACCGCCATCGTCATTCGTTACAACAACCTCAAACAATGCTTTTGCAACATTATCAACTAAGTTGTTTTGTGATGGGATATAAAGAACATCAGTCAAGGCGTTTGCTGTTGTTGATGTTGTTGCTTGTCTTCCAAGACCTTTAATTGACGTGTATCCCTTGCCAGTTCCCTTTGACGTGCCAGCCCCTACAGTCATATAACCACCATCAAGGTCTGCTGTTCCGCCAGCCGTTATATTGCCAGCATGGAGATTTAATCCATATCCAGCCAGTAGATTTGTTGATGCCTTAACGTATAATGTTCTGTTTCCTGTTCCTGTCATTGCTATATCGGAACTGCTCGAAAATCCACTTGCGGAAATGTCGCCATAAGTGCTTCCGGCGATCCTAAATATCACACTTGTACTTGCACTAATTACCATATTAGCAGAACTCGATTCTTCAATATAGCTGTATGCATTTCCTCCAAACAAAATCTTTTGATTTGCCCCTAAATTAATTCCTGTTGAAAACAAATTCCGTTTACTCCATTCATTGTAAGTAGCTAACAATCCAACATTTGCCGTGTCTGCTTTTGCTGCAACCTCAGTGGGCGTTGGAATAGTTGACCACTTGAAACCAGTTGTCGGAGAATATGCAGAATCATTTAGGAATTTTATCGGATTATCACTATCTATGATAAATTTAACGCTATCACAGTATAGTAATGCCGTGTCTGCATCCGTACCATCAATTACTACAATCGTATCTAATCTTGTTGCCCCCCTTATCCAACTATAACCACTTGACAGTGGGCTTGAGAATGTGGCTATGTCGCTTCCATCTTTATCCCACAAATTAAAATTATAGCCCTTAGAACTAATGGCGGGGTCTGTTGTAAAATCAAAATAAGGAAGTGATAAAGTGCCGTAAATAGTATCAGCTTCTGTTGAGTGAATATAATTACTGTCATTCAGTAAATTCAATGCCTCAAGCAATGCTATTCTGCTACTCATTGGAATTGTATCGCTAAACCACATAATATTGGCGGAATCACCCGCATAAACAGGGTCAAGTTCAGTCAATAGGTATCCCTGATTAGTTACCCATGTTCGTGTCGCATTGTCGGTGCTGTCTGCTTTCAAATTAATACGATTACTCAATGATGTAGTATCGTAAGGCGTTATAAAGTTGCCTGTGCTATCTATGGTTCTTAATACATTCATTGGCTTAGTCCCAAACAATCTTATACTGTCATTTGAGAGTAACAAATACATTGTATCATTGCCGACAACCGCAATGAATCCCGCTTCACCTAATCCATCAGTATTAACAATCTTATAAACAACGGCTGTATCTGTGCCATAATCATATGACTTGAATTGACCTTTTATTGTAGTAGGTCTTGTTGATTGACAATACGACTCTGCAATAACTCCTATTAAGAAGCCGAGAAGTAATCCGATAATAATAATAACTTTTTTCATGGGGTAACGTTTAGAATGTGAATATATGTGCATACTGCAATTAATAAAATTGATATAACTGCAATAATAAGATATGATTTTTTTTTCGCTGTCATATTAAAACTCTGTATTATAATTAATTCTTGTTAGTGTTGAATTAAGATATTCATATCTCAACTTTGTTGCTGTATCAAAATACACATTACCATTAACCAAGCCTGTCGTAGAGCCTGTATAATTACCACTACCGTTCCAGTTAGCAGGATTAGTAATATTACTAATTACTGTTGCGTCTGTAATTACTGTATTACCTGTACCTGAAAAAAACTTACCACCATCTAATCCATTCATAATAATATAATTTAAAGTTGGTAACGGTATCTTAATACTGTTGCTGCCGGAACTGTACAAACACATCCATAATAGTAACCTTTACCATCACGAATCCATTCATTAGGTTTTAGCGTAAATGTTTGACCTGTGCCACTATTTACAATCGTAACATCACCTGTTCCATCATTAACTAAATATAATGTCGTATATCCATTAGGAACTGTTAAGGTTGAACCTGTTACGCTTCCCTGATATGTTGATTTTAATGTCGAACTATCGCTCATAATTTATTGTTTTACAAGATTATTACTTCATTCCATTTCAATTGTCTTATCGGATTTTCATTATTAAAGAGAATCGGATATACATTTTTCTTAAATTCTACTCCGCCGTCTTTTTTCAATGGAGTATAAACTCTTATTTTAATATTTTCAAAAGATAAATTATTTTCTTCACAAAGGTTTTTTAATGCAGATTTTATGAATGGTACTGCAAATAATTCCCTTAGTAATAAATCAATCTTAACACCAAGAATGTAATTAAAAGTAACATCCTTTTTACTTTGTGTTTTTAAATTCAAAATAGAATAATAAGGGTCAAAGCCTTCACGAGAATTTATTATCACATGAATATCGTCCCAATCTGAATTTGTTCTTTCAGATTCCCTTAAAATACAATCTTTGAAAATACCAATTACTTCGTCCATATTAGATATTGCAATTTATAGGAACTTCCGGCTTAGTCGTTAAGTCCTTTATGTTATTAACTACGTCAATTTTTGCAGGTATTTCAAAAATGCCTTTCTTAATTCTCATATTGCCTTTCATTTGAACTAATACCTTTGTTTTATCGGCAAAATATAAAGCTACTATTGGGGTTATTTCTGATAATGAAATGCTTGTTAAATCTAATGACGCTGTTAATGGAATGGTCGAAACACCATTCTTTACGATAGTAACTTTTTTAACAGATAACACTTTGCCTAATAGTACATTATTTACGAAAATATCTAAATCAATAGATAGTATCTCAACTGCTAATTTAGATTTATTCATAAAGTAAAAATCAAAGGAAAATGTGAAGTTTCTACTTGTTAAGCTTACAACTTTGAATCCTTTAATTTTTGTGCAATATTCAGAAACTAAACCTATCTGTTTTTTAACAAATAATCCAATGAACGTTAAGGTTGTTAAGATAACCAATACTATTCCGGTTGTTTTTAATGCTTTATTCATTTTTTCCTTTTTTATTTTTTTTTACGTAATAGTATGTTCCTGCTGCAAAAATAATGAATAAACCCCAAGTTAGTTTATTTTTATACCACACAACCTTTGAACCGCCTGTTGTTGTTGTAGTTGCGGATTTATCCTCTGCCGAAGAATCGGAAGAAATTCCACCACCACCTCCACCGCCTACCGTACTTGCTGGTGCGGGATTAGATGAAGTTGATGGAGTGCTTACAACCGCAGGTCTTGAAATCACACCTTCAAGAGGAGGTCTTGTTGCTGTTGCTGGCTTTGTAATCATTGCAATAGGCTTTGATTCTACTATGGGTTTAGCGAGTAATGTACTTACAGAAGGCTTTACTGCCGTTGTTATTGGTGTAGTTGTTGGCTTTACCGTTACTACTGGATTTACTCTTGTAGCTGGTGCTACTGTTGTAACTGGTGCAACTACCGTTTTTACTATAACTTCTTTTGTTTCAACCGCATCTGCTGAATAGTAGCTTGTTTTTTTACATTTTGCGTAATTCATGGTTTCTATTTTTTAATGTATTTATTGTAAATCAATTTTCCTAAAAAGAATGCACCGACTAAAATTGCCGGAGCAAAAGCAATAGCAACGCCTGTCGCAATTCTTTTGGCTGTTTTGTAATCGTTTTTATATTCAATGGCATTATAGCGAGTAACCCAACCTTTAGCGTATTGAGAACCTGAATTAGTCCGATAATTAACTTCACGTTTTTTTATCATATCAAACAAAAGTTTTTTGTCTTTTGCTGAATTGATTAAATTTATTTCTGTATCAGAAAGGCTTGAATTTGTGTTAATATCAACAATCTTTTGTTCATAAGACTGATAATATTCTTGTAATGATTCTCGAACCCTCTTTAATCCGTTACGATAAGCATTTATAAAAACATCGAATATAAAATGTGCTGTTGATTCATTTTTTATTTTGTCGCCTTGTACCCTATCCCAATAATCCACTTTGTATATAGCTAAAGCATCATTTTTAGTCAGGTTTTTCATATTCTGTATTGACGGCTCTCTTTTGTAATATTGCTCAAAAGCCTTTGCAGAAATGCCGTAATTTGTACCAACTAATTTTCCTGAGTTAGTATAATTACCACTATCGCCGGAATCAGCCTGATAGCCCTTTTCGACATCTAAAACCTTATATACTATGGATTTGAAGTTTGCCATTATTTTTTATTCCATGCCTTATAGTCAGCAAAAATAGCTATGGAGTAGGTTGTAATTATTCCTAATGGAATTAATATTCCTAATCCCCAACTTTTTGATTTCATTAAATTATGAACAGCTAATCCAGCTAAAGAACCACCACCAATAATAATCCCATGAGTTAATAATTTATTAGCCGTTGTTTGAGGCTTTAATGGTGGTATTTCTGTTGTTTTTTCCTCAACATCAATAGGTGTTGCAAATTTTTCAACAAACATAGTACCGTATTCCTTTCCATCAATTATTGTAGTAGGTGTTTTTGAATAACTTTTACCACCATCATTACTTCTCATTTCGCTTTCAATAATATCCCCCACTTTAAGTTTGTATGGAATTTTATTACGAACATTAACCTGATAAATCGTAACCTCTTTAAATACTTTATATTTTGTTGCCATAATATTGTTTTTTAGTTTTACATAAATAAAACATAAATTGTATTTATTTGCGTTTTTGCATTTTTGTTAAACCATTTTTCAAAAAAGAAAGGTTCTATTTTTTCAGAATATTTTTTGACTATATATTTGCCCTTTTTTAAACCTAATTTTTTCACATCATTCCTTATACCAACCATTGTTTTATGCTGGCTCATGTAATGAAATTTCCCCGATGTTTTTGGTATATTTATCATAATGAATTAATTATTATATCTTTATAAATCCGTTACTATCTCTATCTAACTTCAATAATTCACTTGGCTTTCTTCCCTGAACTACATAAGAATATTGAAAATGAACGGGGTCGTAAGCTACATTTGTAAAGTTACCGCCCCATTCTAAATTATACTTCTTTGCAATATCAACTACTGGTTGCCATGCGGTTTTTGAACTTGCTTTAACCAATACAGGAATACCTTGTTCGTTTTTGAAGTTCACATCAAATGCCAATCCGATAGGTGCTAAATGATAACTCATTGCGACACCAGTTCCCGATTGTTGATTTGCCTGTGCTTCATTATAAGTACGCCCAGCATCAGTAATTATAGGAGTATAGCCTAATTTATCCTCAACCTCTTTTAAAAACCTTTTTGCAACATTTCTGAATTTGGGATGAAGTTCTAAAAGTGCTTCTTCTGTTTTTGCCTCAAAATAAGCCTTTAGCGGAAAGTTAAGGAATGTAGCTATCTGTTTACGAAACAGAATTAACAATGAAGCCCCTGTAATTATAGAGCCTGCAATTATTAATATTTGTTGTCGCTTTTCGTTCATAGTTATTTACTTGTTTGTATTATCCCTTTTAGGATTGGGTACATTGTAGCCAACCAAAAATCCGATTACAAGCCCTACAACTAATCCAAGTGCTAATGTTAATTTTTCTGTTGTTTCCATTTTCTTCTTTTTTAAATTATTAACTTATTTGCTTTTTATATTTTTATTTCATACTTTTGTCTTTTAAGTATGGGTTTTAATCATTAATTAAGCCTACCATGTTTATGGTAGGCTTAATTTTTATTTAATTTTTTCAACATCTAATACCTAATATCTTTTGTTAATACATACCCTATTTGGTCAAAATAACCACCCTTATAGGAAACTTTTGTAAACGTTTCAAATGCTGCTGCTTTTTTTACTTCTTTTCCGATGTAACTACCCTTTGGAATTTTTTTACCTATTTGTGTTGATGCTTTTGGCTCAGAATAGAGATAAGTGTCATTCGCAGCATACACCGCTTTTGCTGTTTGTAATGTTAATGCTGTCAATCCGTCAATAACCTTTTTATAATCTGCGTTATCAACAATAGATTGTTTATTAAGTTTTTCTTTTACTGCTGTATGCGTTTTACGTCCCCAAACACCATCAGTTACAAGCCCCGTATTATAAGCATCGTTTAATTTTGACTGCAATACTGTGATTTTGTCTGATTTGAAGCCGTAGTTAGCTTCCGATAATGGAAACTCACCAACTTGTGCGGGTGCTGTTACAACAGTATTTAACACATTCGGGTCGTCTGTTTTTTTCTCAGCATCTTTTTTTAACTTGTTTATTCTTATTGCAGAACCAATTAAGTAAGTAATTCCCAATGCTCCACCTACTATTGAAGTCCACATTAAAATCGTGTATCCTTTTTTCATTTTGATAGTTTTTTAATTGTTTTTATTTTATAATATATTGCAACACTACCACCTATCACAGCTAATGCAATAAGTCCGATTGCTCCATATTTTAATATTTTGTAGCCAGTAGTAATGGTATCCGCAGCAGATTCAATAGCATCGCCAACGCCTTGTGCAACATCAGTTAACGTATCTTTTACTGCGGTAGGATTGCTTAAATTATGGTCTTGTGTAATTGCACCAGTTATAACATACAAATAAATATGCTGTTTTATGTACTTAAAAGCATCTGATTGAGTATTGTAAATGCTATTAGTAGGCTCTGCTCCAAAAGACTGTTTTCTCCATTGATTAATCCAAATAGGGTCAGCTTTTAAGTTGTAAAGCCATTCTCTACCTAACGAATCCTTTTTAGTTTTATTATCGGATGAATATTTTACCCGTAATGCCTTATGCCACGTAACCCAATCGTTTAATGTCCAATGATCATCCCATCCCCAACCGTCAAATATCGGCACACTATCCCATGTTATGTTATTTGCCATTTCTTTTATTTTTGCTTAATCTTCTTAATTTTATATTTCAATCCTTTATATTTGTTAGGCGTTGTTGTTATAAACGAATCAATTACAATCCATTCCTTATCGTAAAAATCTCGAACCTCTACAAGCCAAGTCGTTTTTACCATTTCACTTGTTTTTATTTTTTCTATAAATATTAACTCCAATTATTATTCCTACTGTCAATATAACCAATCCCGCACCTATTCCCCATACAATTAACTTTTCCTGTCCTTCTGGTAACTTAGAATAAATCCGTTTCACATAATCCCTACAACTAAAATAAGCTAAATCCCATTTTTGCCTTAACAAAGGCTTCGACTTCTCGATAACCTGTTCCTCTGTCAATGGTATTGGTGTTTTATCAAAAAGAAAATATCCCTGCTTTTTAAAATCAGAGTAATTTTCTTTTACAATATTTCCGCCTAACTTATTCTTTCTGTCGTACATATTGTGATATATGTACTCATCTCCATCAGGCTTTTCAACCAGTATTCCCCAATGATAAATATTTCCGTTCTTTAACGAATGTAACCGTACTATTGAAACGTTATCTGTCATATTTTAAAACAAAATAAGTTGCTAAAATTCCACCTGTGGCTAATAATATGGCTGTGTATTTGTTTCCGGTTCTCAGATTGTGAGCAACTAAATTACCCAATATACCTGCACCAAAAGAAATAACGGCTAATGTTACCACTTTCCGTTCCTCAGTCATATTTAATTTTTGTTCCATTTTGCGAATTTAACTTATTTTGAAAAAAGAATGAAATATTTATCCGTACCATCAAGCTAATCGGCTCTGTTGCTACGACTTTCGTGATAAACACGACCTGTTTTAGAAACACGTTTTCCGGCTTTCATTGCACCCTTCGCTCCACTCAATCTTTCGTCTTGCTTTTTGCCTCTTTTCGTTTGTTTCACTTTTTTGATTTTACTAACTTTTACAACTCCGGCTACCTTATTAGCTTTATGCCATTTGGTGTCAAAATCTTCACTTTTTTTCTTTTTAGAAACTTTTCTTTTTACGACCTTTTTTGTTGCCATAATTTTAATTATTTTACGTAAGTAATTTTTGCTTTCTTCATGCAATCCTTCAATGATAATTCAGGATTCTGTTTTCTAACTTCGGCTAAATGAATTTGCCATTTGGTTGGTGCTTTTTTTGCTGTTTCCATGATTCTAATTTATTAAAAAAATAATTACTCTTCTTTGATTAATGCACTTGAAGCAACGTAAGCCGTTCCCGACAATATGAGGCTTCCTAATACCATAAAACCTACGTAACCCCAAAACTTCTTTTGTTTTTTAAAGGCATACGCTAATCCAATAACGCTTCCTGCTGTACCAGCAATGGATGTTATTTTTGCTACCGTACCTATTTTTACCGAACGTTCCATTTTATTATTGATTAAGTTATTTGTAAATATTTTGCATTCGGACAAATACTTCTTACATCTCCATAATAATTTATATATATTCTTTTGCGTTCAATATTTTCCGAATCATTACTTAATGGCTCATTAGAAAAGCTATTATTTAACCAATTATCATCAAAGTTATTGTCCGAAAAACTACTATAAGAAGATAAGTCCAAGCCTGTCATTTTCTTGTTGATTAAGTTATTAACCTTTGTAACCGTATTTTTTAAGCAAGGCGTATTGTGTTGCTTCATCCTTATTGCCAACATAAGCA
This sequence comes from Bacteroidota bacterium, assembly GCA_041666585.1. GTDB lineage: Bacteria > Bacteroidota > Ignavibacteria > Kapaibacteriales > UBA2268 > JBAYGQ01. The sequence continues at coordinate 9,250 of JBAYGQ010000002.1, read as the reverse complement.
ACTTTAAATGCAGCTAAATCAACTGGTGTCATTTTAGCAACGTACTCACCAATAACCTTAACGTCTGATGCTAAAAGAAAACTTTTATCATTTGTTGTTTTGTCGTCCCAAAAGTTATCTTTTTTATTCCAAACATAAAGTCCGATTCCACCACAGATTACCGCAAGTCCGATAATTATTCCGTAAACTAATTTCTTGTTTTTCATAATTTTACCCCCTATTAATTTTTATTTTTACTGCCTTTCCTGTTGCTCTGTCATATTTATAACCCAATTTTTCTAAATCAGATTTTAAAATATTCATTGAGTTTGTTGCTGTGCTACTTAGCATCTGGCTTTTTAAAATCTCTGTGATTTTTAATGCAATAGCATCTACCTGTAATTTCTTCCCTAATTCAATTTCCGCCGGAGTTAGTTCGCCATAACCACCATCAGGAACTGAATCTGGGTCAGGATTACTCGAAACTCCGCCCTTAATGCCTTTGCCCTTAAAGCCAAAATGATACACTCCATAGCCTGTTAATAATAACGCTATGCCTAAAACCCACTTGTTTTTTAAAATAAAATTTTTCATAGTTTTTAATTTTTATAATTTATAATTTATCTAAAAAGCGTAAAACCCCTTCGCCTTGTTTTAGAAGCCACAGCCTTTTAAGGTAGTGGTTGTTCATAAAATGATTTCTGTTTTGAGAATCCGCAAAATCCAAATGATGCAATATAGGTTGCGGTGCCATCAAGATTATATCTATATCCGTGAGTTGTAAGCGTGTTTTTATAGCTTGCAATCATCGCCCTCGTGCCTACTGTTGACGGCTGAGACATTGCTCTTTTTATGGCTTGTGCAAGCTGGTCTGCTTGTGCTTGAGTTAATGTTCTTGCTGGTGGAGTAACTTCGTCTGGCGGAGGTGCTGTATGGTCTTGCGTATCCAATCCGTCATCATCGCCACCTGTATCAGTACCATCCTCTTCTGTATCTGTATCATCGCCCGTTCCCTCAGATTTATTTTTCTTATTATTCCACATAACAAGTCCGATTCCACCACCGATAAGAACTACTGAACTTGCTGCTATTATTACCCAATGTATTGCTTTCATTTTAAATTATTTTTTGTTTTAAACCACCCAAGAAGTATAAGTAGCTTTGCCTGTTTGAGGATTATATACGTAATGATTGTCAGTAAGTGTTTTAATCTTATTACTCGAATCAGTAGTTAAGGTTGCCTTTTCTGTTTCTAATACTGAAATTTGATTTTCTGTAGTTTTTTTATCATTCATTGCATTAATTATAGCAGTTTCGGTTGCTGTAATTGATGGAGGGAATGGCTTCATAACGGCAATAAAAGTTTTCGCCACCTCTTTTACATCATAACCTGCCTTATTTAATGCATCCTGATTAGTCATAACCAAAGCTATTTCAGCAGGACTTGGTTTTTGCAAGTGCATTATAGTATTAATTGTTAATGCAAGTGCGTCCGCTTGTGCTTGTGTCATTTTTGGAACAACCTTAACTGTATTGGCGTTAAAAATATATGGAGTAAGTCCTAATGAGCTTACCGATTGATTAATGATATTAGTAAATCCAGTTATCGAACCACGCTTATTGGCAATAAGATTGGTTTTACCTATTATATCTGTAGCATTGTTACTAATTTGACGTGCCAATAAATCAGCTTGTGCCTGAGTTAGTGTTCTAATGTCGGGATTAACATAAACTGGTGTATTTTTGATTTTAGCTAATTCCGAATCGTATTTAGCCTTGTCTGAGGATTTTAAAAAATCTGAAACTATAGTATTACCCGAAAGTACCGTTACTCCATTATCACTTATAGTTGCAGTAAAATTCTTTTTAGATACCTCTGATTTTATTTGCTCAATGATTCCTGCTTTATATATTGCATCAGAAGAACCTGTATTCAAAGCACCAGAACCTAAGCCTGTATATTTCATGGTATTGAGAACAATTGCTAACACAGCATCGAGTACTGCCTTAGAATCAGATGGTTTAAACTCAGCAAGTTTTGTAGTGCCAGACTTAATTGTTACCAATAATGAACCCGACCGTGCCTCCGTTACGGTAAATCCTTTATTTTTAGCAGTATCTTTTATATTCTTTATAAGACCCAAGTTAGGATTTAAGTCCATTGTGCCAGTATTTGCAATATTGTCTTTATTAATAGGAGTATCGCCACCGCCCGTGCCTGTTCCGCCACTGTCAGTTGTTTCGTCTTTTGGTTTAAAAACAAAGTAACCAGCAATACCTAATCCGACTACTCCTAATATACCCAATGTCCAAATTAAACCTTTTTTCATAATTATTCCCCCCAATTTTTATTATTTTTCTTATAATATCCACCAAATTCATCAAAACAACAAAATGATGTAGTTTTGTTGCCAGCTAATACATTTGATGCTGTATTTAAAATATCAACAACTAAACCGCCATCACTTGCCCCAGTACCCCCCAATAATTCGGGATTGTCTGATGCTTTAGAGTTTGGTGTTCTAAATGCAAAATATCCACCAACACCAAGTATTGCAACACCAACTATTGATGCCACAATCCATACTGTATTTGAAATCTTCTTTTTTGACATATAATTTTATAATTTTATTGCCTTACCAACATTTTTGTACTTATAGCCACCTTTTTTTAATTTAGCTTTTGCCTTCAAAATTGCAGGATAGGTTACGCCTTGCGTGAATATTGTAGTTATCATTAACTTTTTAATATTCTTTGCAATTTTATTTGCTTGTGCCTGTGTCATAGATGATGTTGGAACATCTGCAATTTCATTTTGTAATGCTTCCATATCTGCCTGAGTTTTTAGAACATCCACTTCCGGCGTGTCTAACTCTGCTGCTTTCTTTTCAGCTTCTAACTCTTCCTTTTCATTACGATTTTTGATGTAGAAATAACCACCGATTCCACAACCAATTAACGTTAATGAACCTACTCCGATTAACACCCAATGTATTGTTTTCATAATTAAATTATTTTAATATTTTTTTACAAGGCTCATGCCATCCGGCAATACGGTATAAACGGCAGATGCTTTTTTTGTTTTTTTATTATAGGCACTTATGGTAATGTTTTTTAAACTATTCATATCAACCATCCACGTAGTATTGCCGTCAGTACCAAGTGAGCCAGAAATACCATCGTTAGAAAGTATTGCATATTCTTTAATGCCATTAATTTCATAATTTAAAACCGATAGTCCGTTTTCGTGTTCAGTAAATGGAAGTAATTTAATTCTTGGCTTCCCAATATTTTGCAATAAACTCAATGCGTAACCCACCAATAGCGATGCTCCAACTAATAATGCGATTTTTTCGTTTTTCATTTTATTAAATTATTAATGATTATTAAATTAAATTATTTTTTTATATTTTAAGATTGCGAAAGTTATTCCCAATACCGCCAATACAACTCCACCCCAAATTAAATAAGGCTTCATTTTACTTCCACTCTTATTACTTCCACTCTTATCGCCTATTGGCAATTCTCCTACTCCAAGAGCAGATAATACTAAATTGTAATCCGCCATCAGTGTTGATGCCATTGCTTCCGGTATGGGTTGTCCTTTTGCTGCCATAGCTTCCCATGCTGCAAAATGTGATTTCATCATTCCTAAGTAGGTTTCTGCTTGTGCAACTGTCTTTAAAACACTACCGTTTGATAATGTTACGGGTGTCGGCAAATTAGTTTTACCACTTTGCCTCATGCTTCCAAAAAGATTCGCTAATGCTGAAACACTTTCAGAAACGGCTTGTTGATTATTTGGGTCGCTTATCCATGCTGCTGCTTGTGCCGATGTTGTTTCCGAACCCGCAACTGGTGGTGGCGTTTCGTCTTTTGGCACATAATTAGTCATGTCTGTAAGATTTAAAAACATTGTAGGTGTGTCATTTACTTTGAAATTACCAACAACAAAGGAATTATACTTTCCCGAAAACTTATCATGTAATATATCAATCTTGCTCATGGTATTTATTTTTTAAATTTGTTAACTAAAATTATTGTTGTTATTGTAGCAATTGTAGCAATCGTTCCTCCGATAGTCCACCATCCCCAGTTAGGCATTGCCCAATCTTTAGCATCTTCTTCTGCTTCTTTTTGTAAAGTCGCCAAATCCATTGCTTTTATTTCTGCATCTGTAGGCACTCCACCACCTTCGGGCTGTCCTTCGCCTGAACCCATTGGAATATTTAAGCCATTTACAATACTTAATAAGCCAGAAGCTATTCCTCCAACTGCCCCGCCTAATGCTGCTCCACCCGCCGCACCGGGTCCCGATGCTGCCGCAATGGCAGTTCCTACTGCTGCTCCCAATGTCGGAACTGTTGTTAGTATTGTGCTATTGAATTTTAAGGTTTTTGTTGTTCCGTCTGCATTTGTGAAATTGGTTGTTTTACTCCAATCAACATCCATTTTCTTTCCACCAAGTGGTTTCTTCTTATAGCCACGTTCAACATTTTTATTCAAAGCATCAGGCTGACCACCTAATTTATTTTTCCAAAAAGTAGTGATTTTGCTGTACTTATTAGGTGTCCTCATTTGTGCAAGTTTGAATGCAGAAGCTAAATTGAACACATTCATCTTTACAAATAATAATGCAAATGCCCTAATAGGTGCTAAATTGAATTTTTTAGCAACCCTTGATGATTTTGCAAAAAACTCACCGACTTCGGTTTTATCTTTCCATTCAGAATTATTATACAGCTCCTCTATTTCAGCCCAAGTTTTGCTTAACTTATCCTTGTCTCCACCTGCTTTTTTATAAGCCTCCCAAGCATCACGCCATTTTTTACTTCCAAAATGAGTTTTGAACTTTCTTTTCAACTGCTCTGTTTTAGAGTTGCCCCATCCAAAAGCATTATAGTATTCATCACTTCCAGTTGCATTGCTGAATCTCATATCTTCTAATTTAGGTCTTGCAACCTCTCTACCAATAGCACTATATTTTGTATTCATGTCTTTAGCGTATTTATTTTCTGAACATTTGCACATATTAATTCTCGAATTGATATTTATATTGTCTTGTATAATTATTAATGAAATTTTCTATTTTTACAAGCCTATCCATGTTTTCCTCTGTATCTGAATGTTTGAATACTTTCAAAAATACTGTTGCTGCGTCAATAACAGGGCAACCTAAATCAAAATAAATCTTTAAAGCATTTATATCTGCCTCAGATTCATCTTCCATGACCTTATTGAGATTGAAATGTGCGAACTCATGTAACTCAACAGCCAGTATTTCAAATACGGTAAAATCAATTAATCTGCCTTGACTTAACTCCATTATACCTTCCTCTTTTGTAATTCGAGCAGGTGTATTTAATTTTACCCCATCTGATGTAATCCAGTCGTAAACATCAATCCTATAATTAGCCTTTTTACTCATATATGAAGAACCGCCACCGCTTAAATCTTTCAAGTGTACTGACATCCATATAGCTAAATTTAAAAATTCAGCAGTTTCTTTTGAATAATCTGAAATTTTCATTTTGCTTTTAAATGGCATTTGTCTTTTTTCGACAATCTGAAAGTTTGCTAAGTTTCCTGTCTTATCATTATACACTCTAAAAACCATTCGTTCCGGCGTGTATGGAAGTCTTATATAAACAACTCCTTCGGCATTAATTGGCATATACCTGTTACAATAGATTTTCTTCTTATCGTAATAGTCAAATGCTACAAATCTAATGACTTGCTGACCTCTTGTTGCAATCCTAAAATATAGGGTTGTTGGCAGTCCTCCGGTGTTTACTACTTCATTCATAAGGTTATTTACCTTTTAAGATTTTAGCGGAAAAATAACCACCAACAATAGCAAGTCCGGCAAATAATAAAATAGCCGTCTTATCAATTTCTTTTTTCGTAACAATAGTATAAGCATTTAAGCCTACAAACGCAGGTAGTAATGTTCCTGCTGTCATTAAATAAAACTTCGCTTTCTGTTCCATCACTTTGAATTTTTAGAGTAATAATTAAATCCGTATATAGTAAGCCCCACAATACTAATTCCTAATGCTAATGCCACAAATCCATTCATACCCATTATTCTAAAACCGTCTTTTTCAGTCGTAACAACGTCTGTTGTCGCTGGTGTATTTGAATTTCCAATAAGTATTCCTGCATTTGTCAACCATTGAGAAATAACATCTTTGTTTTTCTCATACCACGATATTGAATTTTGTCCGTTTGTTGGTGCTGTGCTTGTTCCATTAACATCCGGTGTAGCATAGTTAAAATGGTCTTTTTTTATAGTCTGCCACCAATTTGGGTGCAAATTATATTTTCTATTTAACCACAATACAAAATCATCCTCACTAAATTTCTTATCAGGAAATGATGAAATATAAGTAGCTTTCTCAACAGTTATCCATTGCTTGAATGGCGTATTGTCTTTAATATTTTGTCTATGAATTTGGTTTGTGCTTTTCATTTTATTCTGTTATTTCTTCTTTTACTGTTTCCTTTTTAAGGTTTGCAGGTATTGTTCCAATAAGATAACCTAATGCCCCGCCGATTATAGCACCTATCAAACTCGAATAAATTTTGTTTTTGTGCATTATAACACCTACCACAAAACCAACGGCTACACCTACCGCACTACCCTTTACGATATAATCATTTTTACGCAAGGTATTTTCCGCAAATGTGCCATCAGACATAGACATTACGCTTTTCCATTTACGTTTTAAATTATCTGGAATAGGTATAATATCTTTTGATACTTCTTTGTATTCAACATCTTCGGCATTAATATTATAATATCTACTTCGTACCATTATGCTGTCGGTATTTGATTAACTACTGGTTGAACAGGTTGCATTACTGGCTGAACGGGCTGAATTGGTTGTACTTCCGGCTGAACTGGTGCTGGAGGTGTAACAGATTCCGGTTGTATCAGTGTTTCTATTGACAATAAATACTTCCACGCTAATAAACCTATACCCCAACAACCAATTGAAATAATTGTATAATAAACCGCTATTTTTTTCCAGTCAATAATATTTTTTAATGCTTCTTTTGATATAGTATTTCTAATTTCCTCATGCTGTTTTACAGAGCCTTCCAAAGATTCTGCATCAAAAGAAAAATATGTATGTAAGTTCGCATGACTTCTTTCAGGCTTAATGTTATTCTGAGCAAATATCAATTGAATAATGTTTTTTCTTAATTGTTCATTGTAGATATTCTGCTTGACGGTATTTAAAACACTTTGGTCTTTCAAATTATAATCAACAAAAATTTTAGATTGATTTAATGCTTTGATAACATAATCTTTCTTATTGACTATTAACTTTGATGTTTCGTCAAGTATAATATCACTGATTAATGCCTTATTATTGGTCTTGATGGCATTATCTAATGTTTTTTGTATGTCGTATTTTAATAATATCATTACGATACGATTGTTTTAATGACCATGATTGCAATAAGTGTTGCCCCTACTCCAATAAGTACATTCGATACTTTAACATTACTCAAAGCATCTTTAACAACTTCTGTTTTGGTTTCAACGGGTTTTGTTTCTGTTTCAGCAGACTTTTCTTCAATAACGCCAGCCTTTTTGTTTTTTTGCCAAATTAAAAACACATCCATGTCAGGATGTAGTTCTATAATTTCGCCAGCAGGAATATCGCCTTGTTCTGAAATTTTATTTAATGCTTTTTCTTCTTCACTTTCTGTTCTTGGAAACATATTATATTTCCCACATAATCCTTTAACACCATCAGGGTTGTTTCGGATTATATATTGGTGCATTCCTATTGTTCTCATTGTTTATAAGTTATGTTTTTAAATAAAAAAAAGCGGTGCGGTTTAGCACCACCACCGCTTTTTAGCTTATTTGTTTGATAACGATTATTGAACCATTTTTACAGATGTCATGCTGATATTTGGGTCAGCAAGAACTGTTGCTCCGCCTGTACCTTTAATTGTACCGATTGGGTTACCAACTATAGCAGGATACATACTGATTGTAACAGCGTTAGTTGTCTGTAATGAAGCCAAAGTTATTTTGGTTGTACCATTTAACCAGAAACCGCATTTAGCAGTAACGATAGTTGTCTGGTTGTTTGCTTCTTTGATACGAGGAACGATTGTAGTTGTTCTCTTATCACCATTTGGGTCTTGGAACTCAACGGTGATATTTTTGGTTAACTGTGCCTGAGTTGAACACTCAATATACAATTCCTGAATATACACGTTAAGATTTAACAACATATAGTTGAATGCTAAGAATGTCCATCCTGTAACATCATATGTCATTGTTACACCTGCATTACAACCATTGTTAGTTGTACCAAGTCCTAAAACTGGGTTCAAAATAACAACATCGGTAAGTGTACCGGCAGTCGTATTGTCAGCAGTGATAACATATGGCAAAGAAATGTCAGGCGTACCTGTTGCATTCATACCACCAGAGAAATTCATGGATTCACCTGCGAATGGCGTTCCGTCTTTTTCAAAATTAAGGTAGTTATTAGCATCCTTAATCGCACTTAATAAATTCTTTTTCATTTTAATACTTTTTTTTAAAATTTTTTACTTTTTTTTGATTTGATTTCAAAACTTAAACAGCGGGAGTTGCTGGTTTAGTCATAACTTTAGTGTACACTTTCTTACCTTGTTCGACAACGAAGTTTGATAAAGGTAGTGCTATCACAAGTATAGCTGCCATTTTTAACACATCGACTGCAAAGCCTTTAATGTTAATTTTTTTTAAGTCATTTGCCATTTTTTCCTAATTTAATTGTTAATTATTTTTAGTGGCAAATTTATGTATTAATCAAACTCGCATGTTTTCAGATACATACCTAATAAATTAACCTATAAGGTTAATAATATGATATTTAAAATGTTATTTGGTGCGGATAAGTGCCGTTTATTGACAAAATACGCCACCTTTGTCAATGAGTTGTTTCTCAAAAAGGAAGTCGTTCATTTCATCATCGAGTATAAATCGAACCCTAATTGTTTCGTTTGCAGCTAAAGATGAAAGTATTAATTCAGTTTGTTTACCAATCCACATATCAATATTCTCAACAGTTAATACATTTCCTCTAAATTGCTGTGAGGGCTTAACTCTTGGAACTATTTGTGTTGTTTCCGAATTGCCGTTTGTGTCAATATAAAATACGTAAGAGAATGGTTTTAAAAGTTGATTTAAGGAATCAGCCTCAATATAAATAGCTACACACAAATAATTATGTGCTAACAAATGATTTAATAAACC
>JBAYGQ010000001.1:0-32057 GCA_041666585.1 Bacteroidota bacterium | reverse complement strand
ATCGTTTTTAAGTCAAAGGGTATACCAAGGGTATGCGCAATTATTATCAATTTTGTTTTTTTAGTGATCGCCTTTTCAATTTTAGACGCATCGATATTGAGTGTATTTAACTTAATATCAACGAATACAGGTTTAAGTTGATAGATTAATCCGGGATTAACGGTGGTTGGAAATGCTACGGGACTGGTAATAAATTCGTCGCCTGGTTTCAACCTTCTTTCTCCGAATACTTGAGAGGAGAGTGACGCTACCGCTAATAGATTTGCAGAGGAACCCGAATTAACTAGTGACACATACTTTAGTCCTAAATAGTTACTGAAGTCTTTTTCAAACTGTTTTGCAAATCTGCCTTCGGTCCACCATCCATCTTTTACTGCATCAATGGCATTATTAATTTCTTCCCGATTATAGACTTTTCCGCTTGCGGGAATATACTTAGGGCCAGGGGAAGGGTTAGTATTCATAATTAGTAGTGAGTATTATAATACTTGAATATGCGAAAAGTAATCGGCAATAAGCCACAAGTTGTAAAAATCTCAGATTATATTATTTCCTTTTTAGAAGAAATTAACGTGAGGCATATATTTCTTATTTCGGGTGGGGGAAATATTCACTTAATTGACTCTGTAGGCAAAAGTAAGAAAATTCATTACGTTTGTAATCATCATGAACAGGCGTGTGCCATCGCTGCCGAGGCATATTCGAGGATTTCGGAAGATATTGGCGTTTGTTTAGTAACAACCGGACCTGGTGGTACGAATGCTATTACAGGTGTTGTAGGGGCGTGGCTTGATTCCATCCCTATGCTTGTTATATCCGGTCAGGTTAAGAGAGAAACTATTGGAGCTGGAAGGGGATATAGGCAACTAGGTGACCAGGAAATTAATATCATTGATATGGTAAAACCGGTGACAAAATATGCGGTTACGATTATGAATCCGAATGATGTTCGGTATCACCTTGAAAAAGCGCTCTTTTTAGCAAAATCCGGTAGACAGGGACCCGTTTGGTTAGATATTCCGATAGACGTTCAAGGGGTTCATGTTGATAGGAACAAACTTAGGAGATTCAAGGAGTCTGAGGTTACAATCCCATTTGAGAAAAACCCAAAAAAATTAACTGAGATTGTTTTACAAATATTAACAAAGTTAAAATCATCGAAAAGACCGGTAATATATGCAGGTAACGGAATTCGTTTGAGCGGTGCAGTGAAAGAATTCCTAAATCTCATAAGTTTAATGAAAATTCCCGTTCTAAGCAGTTATGCCGGTTATGATATTATTCCTTCTTCACATCCGCAGTATTTTGGCCGAGCACACACTCTTGGTCAAAGAGCAGCTAATTTCATCATCCAAAACTGCGATCTATTGATTTCAATTGGCGCTAGATTGGATATAAGAACCATAGGTTTTTCCTATAAATCATTTGCACGTGACGCATATAAAGTAACCGTTGATATTGACCGAAGTGAGTTGAAAAAACCATTTATTAAAACGGATTTACCCGTAAATTACGATGCAAAACAATTTATTTCAGAAATGACACATCAGCTATCAAAAATAAAATTAAATTTGGATATCTCATATTGGTTAGATTATTGTAAGAATATGAATTCAAAGTATCCGATAGTATTAAAGGAATATTGGAGCGAAAAGAAATTCGTCAATCCATATTGCATGATAGACACACTAGGAAAGCTAATTGAAAATGACGAGATAATAGTCGTATCTAACGGAACAGGGCCGTTAAATTGTTCTTATCAAGCCTTATATATTAAAAATGGTCAGCGAGTTATTTTGAATAATGGATGTTCACAGATGGGGTATGGATTGCCTGCCGCAATAGGTGCGGCGTTTGCAGATCGAGGCAGAAGAGTACTATGTTTTGAAGGAGATGGTAGTCTTCAACTTAATATTCATGAGTTGCAGGTAATAAAGCATTATAAACTCCCGATTAAATTATTTGTCTATAGTAATGATGGATATTTATCTATAAGAAATACGCAGAATAATTTATTCAGCGGAATGCACACGGCATCAGATCCAAAATCAGGAGTGAGTTGTCCCGATTATGTAAAAATTGCAGAAGCCTATGGAATAAAGGCGGTAAGAGTTCATAATCACGCTGAAATGCGTAATAAAATCAAATATGTGTTAAATTATCCTGGTCCGATCGTATGCGATATTAATATGATTAAAGAAATGATTGTCAATCCAAAATTAGTCGCAAAAAAGGACGCAGAGGGAAATTTTACATCCCCTCCACTTGAAGATATGTCACCTTTTCTTCCTAAAGATGAATTAGTAAAAAATATGTTAATTCCATTATGGAAAAAGTGAGAAAGGAAACATCATATTACACGCTTCAAAATAGTTCACACTTGAATAACGTTGAATTGTATCGTCAGATCAAGTATCAGGTCTTATCCAGATTCGATAATCCTTTGATATATGACATTGGCTGCGGGACGGGGTATATCACCAATTTTCTCGGGGCAGTTGGGTATGATATAAATTCTGAAGCTATAAAATATGCAAAAAATAAATATAAAAGTAATAGATTTTATAACATAGACGCAACCGATATATCTTTAAGAAAATTGAAATTGAAAAAAGCAGACGCTATCGTCTGTTTGAATATGCTCGAACATATGAAAGATTCGGATAGAGAGAAATTCCTGGATAAAGTAATTCCATCTATAATAAAAAAGAGTGGAGTGCTAATCTTTTCATTATATAGACAGTATTATTTACTAAATATTATCAATATGTTGTTGCAACGAAAATCATTTTTTGATAAAACACACGTACATAATTGGACGGTAAATAAGTTCATAAATGTAATAAACAAACATTTTGAAATTGAGAAAGTTCAAAATTTAGCCGGGTATACAAAAATCACAAAAATTACTTCATTATTTAAAACTGAGACTTTAATCTTTGCGAGGATCCGATAAATGAGTAAAAGAAAAATATTTATTACCGGTGCCTCAGGTTTTATAGGAAGAAATTTATGTGAACATTTCGAAAAAAAGTATAATCTTTTTTCCCCAACGCATGATGAGCTTGATTTGTTAGATACCGCAAAAGTTGAAAATTACATTAAAGACAATAATATCGAAATTATCATTCATTGTGCAAATAGGGGTGGAGGAAGAGATACTTTAAACCTTAATAAAGTATTAGAAACTAATCTTCGGATATTTTTTAACATAGTAAGATGCTCAAATTGTGTAAATAAAATTATCACTTTCGGTTCAGGTGCGGAATATGACAAAAGGAATCCAATTGTTAGAATAAAAGAGGAAGATTTCGATGGATCTGTGCCCGGTGACGAGTATGGATTTTATAAGTATGTGTGTTCAAAATATATTTGTAATTCTAGTAAGATTGTTTGTTTAAGATTGTTTGGAGTGTATGGTAAATATGAAAATTATTTATTTAAGTTTATTTCCAACGCAATAGTAAAAAATATATATAAATTGCCGATCGAAATTGTGCAGAACGTATACTTTGATTATTTATATGCTGATGATCTGGTTACAATTGTTGATTATTTTATCAATCGTTCTACTGAACATAACATATATAATATCGGGACAGGCCAAAAAATTGACTTGCTGTCGATATCGAAGATAATAAATAAAATCAGCCGCCATAAATCAGAAATAATTATAAGAAATAAAAATTTAAATAAGGAATACACTACAGATAATAGTAGGTTAAAAAACGAATTACCGAATTTCAAATTCACTAGTATCGAAAAGGGGATTAGGTTGCTTTATCAATGGTACTTAGAAAATATATCAAGCTTAGATAAAGATAAGATTATTAAAGATCCTTATATAAATTTAATTAAAATTTAAAATCGTAAAATGAATAATAGAACAATTTTACTAACCGGTGCATCCAGAGGGATAGGAAAAGAGGTATGTGATAAATTAAAAAACGAAAAGTATTACGTTATTTCGCCGAGACGACAAGAACTTGATCTTTCGGATAGACGCTCAGTCCAGCAGTATATTCAAAGAAATAAAAACCTGCATATTGACGCTATTATAAATAACGCGGGAATAAATATACCTCAATTTGTCGATGAAATTGATATAGAAAATTGCTATAAACATTTTGAAACAAATCTAATCGCTCCAATTATCCTTATTGGAGGTTTAATCAGTACAATGAAAAAACAAAAGTGGGGACGTATCGTTAATATAAGCTCAATTTTTGGGTTGGTAGCGAGAAAAAAACAGGTTTTATATACTGCAACAAAACACGGTATTAATGGTGTTACAAAAGCTTTAGCCTTAGAGCTCGGTCCGTATAATATATTGGTTAATTCCGTTTCACCTGGATTTACCGATACGGATTTGACAAGGAAAAATAGCGATCAAAAAAATGCTTTACTTGCTCAAGGTATTCCAATGGGGAGATTCGCGGCACCTCATGAAATTGCTGAGGTCGTGTGTTTTTTAATTTCGGATAAAAATACTTATATAAACGGTGCAAATATCATTGTAGACGGAGGTTTTACTTGTCAGTAAAAAATGTATGTTAATAAGAACCAAAATTGGCAACATAAATGTTAAATTTTCTGAAAATTTAGATTTCATCAAAGAACTCTGGGCGAATAATCAAAATTCGATAATTGTTGTAGGGAGAAACGTATATAAATTATATAAAAATAATATTTTTAATGGTTTTTCGAAGAAGCACATAATTATTCTTACTCTAGACGAAAAAACAAAAAACTTTTCCACCGTATCCCATTTGGCTAATAAACTGCTTAAATTCTCCGCTAAAAAAAATTTGAAGGTAATTTCTTTCGGTGGAGGTATCAATCAAGATGTTGTAGGATTTACAGCATCAACATTATATAGAGGTATTCGTTGGATATATATTCCAACTACTTTGCTTTCACAGGCAGATAGTGCCATAGGGTTAAAAACATCGCTCAATTTTAAATCCTACAAGAACGTTCTGGGAACATTTTACTCTCCTGAAGATATTATCATAGACGTCTCATTTCTAAAAACTTTGAAAGAAATAGATTACTATAGCGGTTTGGGAGAGATAATTAAATTACTACTTATGGATAAAAATTCAATGAATAAGTTGGAACAAATTCATACCAAGCTTAACAAGTTAATAAGTTGCAGAGATAATGAAATTCTTATTAATATAATAAAGGAATCAATGAAAATAAAATTAGATTACATGATTGGTGATGAGAAGGATTATGGAAAGAGAAATCTTCTTAACTATGGACATTGTTTCGGTCATGCATTGGAATCATATAGTGATTATAATATTCCTCACGGAACTGCTATTATTTTCGGAATTATATTCTCAAATTTAGTTTCTTTCAGAAAAGGATGGTTGAACAAAAATATATTTAATTATATTAATAAAAAAATATTATTTCCCGGAATTCCCTTTAAAATCCTTAAAATAAAAAAAGATTATTTTAATAGAGACGGGATATTAAGAAAAATGATGTACGATAAAAAGAGAACTACAAAAGACCTCGCATTAGTATTGCCTGATAATAATTTAAGAATGAATAAAATATTAGATTATAATGTAGACGAGTATAAATCCGATTATTCAGAATTTTATCAATGTATCTCGAGTTTTATTAACTAAATATTGTTAAATTATTATTAAAATTAACTATTTTAAAGTAATATGAACACTTTGGAAATAAAGATGGTTAACGTGTTAACTGAATTAAAGAAGCATTATGGTGTGGTGGAAGTAAAAGCAGAATTTGAAGCCGAGGCGTCGAGATTGTGCGAAATTATGAGATTGAAGGAAATCGTAGAAAGAGTTGGGTTAGGTTTAGTGCTAAAAATTGGGGGACCTGAAGCTATTACAGATATGTTCGAATCCCAGCATATCGGAGTCTCTGGGCTTGTTGCACCTATGGTAGAAAGTGCCTATGCCTTGGAAAAATTCCTTCAAGCAGTGATAACTCATTATCCGGAGGATCTCAGAAAAACTATTCTTTTTGGAGTTAACATTGAAACAATTCAGGCGTATCATAATATTCACGATATCTTGAACGTAAAACTTATGAAGATTTTAGGAAAAATCACTCTGGGTAGAGTTGATTTGTCGGGTTCTTTAGGTTTGTCTCGAGACCAAATAAACTGTGATCAGATTTACAAAATTGCGGAAGATATATTTATTAAGGCTAAGAAGAAGGGTTTAAAAACGGCTATGGGTGGGGGGATCGCTTTAGAGGCAGTTCCTTTCATAAAGAAATTATCGTCAAAAAACTTATTAGACTATTTCGAAACAAGAAAAGTAGTTTTTAAAGTGCCAAAAAGTTTCCAAAAGTTAGGAGATGGTATTATCAAAGCTAACACTTTTGAACTTTTGTGGTTAGAGAATAAAAAAAATTATTATTCGCGAATATTCCTAGAAGATGATAAGAGGATACAAATGCTGAAAAAAAGAGTGAAAAATTCAAACGTATGAAGAAATTAATAACCGTAATTATTCCCGTATATAATGAAGAGCTAAATATTGAAAACGCTTATACAGAAATTGTCAAACTATTTAATACTCTTCGAAATTACGATTACGAAATAATATTTACGGATAATTGTAGTCAGGATAATTCACGAAGCATCCTGAAAAAAATCGCAAAAAAGGATAAAAAAGTTACGGTGCTATTGATGTCTAGGAATTTTACCTCTGAGTATTCATCACAAGCAGCAATGATGCAAGCACAAGGAGATGCTGTGACAATCGTAGATTGTGATCTCCAGGATCCGCCTGAAGTTATTCCGATATTTATTAGAGAGTGGGAAAAAGGATCTCAAGTAGTAATAGGAGTACGTAATAAAATTCAAGATACTTTACTGATGCGAATTGTAAGAAAAAGTTTTTATAAGATATTTAATAAACTCGCCAATATTAATATGCCTCTTAACGCAGGTAGTTTTTGTTTATTAGATAGAAAAGTACTAAATGTTATCAACGATTTACCTGAAAGAAACCGGTTCTTCAGAGGACTCAGAGCATGGGCAGGATTTTCGGTAAAAGAGGTGATTTATGAACGTAAAGCCAGACGATACGGTAATAGTAAAAATAATTTACTGGATTACATAAAAGATTCACAAAGAGGAATTTTGGGTTTTTCTTTCGTACCTTTAGACGTAATGACGACCCTTGGTTTCATGTTAGTAATTGTCTCCTTTATTTTTTTATTATTTTATCTTATTACCGTATTTTTAATTGGAAATCCAGTTAACGCTTCTATCCCATTACTTACAGCGATAATATTCTTCGGCGGTATCCAAATGCTCGGAATAAGTATCCTAGGGAAATACATCCAAATAATTTTCGAAGAAGTGAAAGATCGTCCTACTTACGTAATAGACGAGATCCTAAACGATCACAAGAAGAGATTAAACATACAGGTCTAAACTAATGTTTTTTTATACCACGAGTATATATTTTTTGAGGTAGACGCAAGATTGTATTCTTGCTGCCAGCCTAATCTATTTTTTATTTTTGAATCATCCAAGGACTGATAAGGAATTTCATTTTTTACACTATCAAGTATTTCATATGAGATCTTTTTGTCTAACGATTTTTCAATTAACTTGATAAGATCAATTACAGATAAACTCTCTACAGATCCGAAATTGAATGCTTCCCCTTTTGTCTTATCGATATTAGTTATTAAATTGATGTATCCGCTGATGACGTCTTTGACATATAAATAATCTCGAATATATTTTCCGTTGCTTCTAATTTTTAAAACTTTATTACAGATAATAGCTTTCATTATTCCCGGCACAATCCGGTTATAATGTAAATCTCCTTCTCCATAAATATTACCAAAACGGGTAACAACAATGGGTAAATCATATGTTTTGACATAAGCCTGAGAAATCAGATCTGCACATGATTTGGATACTTCATAAGGTTGTTCACCCAATAACGAATCAGTTTCCAGGTATTTGGCCTTATTGAGAGGTCCGTATGCTTTATCAGAGGAAGCGACCACAATTCCTCTGATTTTATTGTATTTTCTTGCGGCTTCTAAAATATTTATGGTACCTAATACATTTGTATACAAGGTGCGTTTAGGGTAGCGAAATCCTACTTCTACTAATGGTTGGGCTGCTAAATGAAAAATATACTCGACTTTGTAGTGATTCAATAAGGAATAAATATTATGAATGTTGCCTATGTTAGTTTTAACAACGGTTGCCTTTTTACCTAATTCCTGAGAGAAAAAGTATGATTTGGGGTGAGAATAGTGAGATGTTGTTATAACCCGAGCCTTAAGTCGAATCAATTCTTCAACAAGATGAGAACCGACAAATCCGGTTCCTCCAGTGACTAAAACAGCTATACCGTAAAAATTAGTTACCATTTTTTCCATGGCGGATTTCCCGCATTCCACAATTGATTCAACTCATCCAGTTCTTTGTTCGTATCTACGGCAAACCAGAATCCTTCATGCTTATATAATGATAATTGTTTTTTATTTGATAACCTTTTTAGGGCGTTATGTTCAGTCTCTCCGGGTTTGATATATCCGAAGAATCGTTTATCAAAAATCATATAGCCTCCATTTACCCAATCCGAAAGTACTGGTTTTTCATTGAAATCCGTCACAAAATTGTCATTATCAGTTTTTGTAACCCCATATTTAAATCGTGGATGTATTCCGCTAATTGTTCCGATAGTTTTCTGTTTTTTATGAAATTTAATCAAATCATCAATTTTTATATCAGTTACTCCATCTCCATAAGTTACCATAAAATATTTATCATTTTTTGGGATATATTTTTCACACATAAGAATTCTTTCACCGGGTAGGGTATGGAGTCCTGTGTCAACGAAGGTAATTTTGAAGTTGTCTACATTTGACCTATTTTCTAAATAGAAGACCGTTTTATGGTTACTTGTATCAAGGGTAAAATCAGAGGTAAATGCTTTTTGATTTAGAAAGAAATCCTTGACATAATCAGCTTTATAACCGAGTGCAAGTATAAACTCGTTATATCCAAAAGTTGAAAAATACTTCATTATGTGCCAAATGATAGGTTTATTGCCAATTAAAACCATCGGTTTAGGTTTAAATTCCGTTTCTTCTCTCAACCGTGTTCCTGCTCCTCCGCATAGGATAATTGTTTTCATTTCATGCAATTATAACAAAAGAAGTATAATTTAGGATATTTGTCTGAAAGGGAGCGATGAAAGAATACAAAGTATTAGATTTAAGATCGAAGACATTTTTCTGTTTTCCTATTTGTTTTTGTATATTTTTGATAATTTTCTGCTCAGTAATATTCACAAACGCAAGAGATGATATCAGATTCAAAAATTTTACGATAAATGTAGAAAAACACGCTCTAACTAATCTAGCACAATGGAAAAAGGGCGAAATTTTAAAAGGTGAAAAAATAATTGGCGAATTTGAATCCCGCGAGAACAACCTCGGAATACTTGCTTTTCGTTTCGGAAACTCCTATGGAGGCAAAAATACAGAATTGATTGATTTTCGGTTAAAAGAAAAAAATACGGACGAGTGGTATTATGACAATCTATATCATGCAGATCAATTTTTACCTGACGAATTATTCACTTTTGGTTTTCCAGTAATCCCTAATTCCTCCGGAAAGACCTATATTTTTGAAATTGAATCGTTAAACGGTAAACCCGGAAATGCTATAACAATTAGTGCCTTTAATCCCGTATTCGAAACAAAATATAAATATTCTAAAGCCGAGCTTTTTCATGATCCCGGATTATTATTCAACTATCTGATACTAAAATTTTCCCACTACATTAATTTGACTGAACTTATCCTCATTATTTTCCTGTCTATAATTCCGATGATATTGGTTTTTATTTTGGACAGATTTGAACGGTTCGGTTTAATGCTTAATCGTTATATCGAGACTATTCGTAAAATTAAACACTTATATCTATTACTTCCGTTTATTATATTTATCGCTACTTTTTTGGTTTCCGGACTGTTTTCTTTTATATCCGTAGACCCTCATCATGATGGAATTATGTTGAAGCCCGCTCTTGATGTCGTATCCGGAAAAGTGCTTTTTAGAGACACTTTTACACAATACGGTGCACTGACAACATATATTCAAGCTGGCGCTTTAAAAATATTCGGAAATTATCTGATTGTTATCAAACTATTCACCGCTCTGTTCTATGCTTTATCATCTGTTGTCCTTTGGTTTATTTGGGTAAGAATCATGCCTCGATATTTAGCAACACTTTCTTGCTTTATGCTTATTTTGTTGGGAACTTACCTGATCTGGATTGTAATTCCTTGGTCTTCAGTATATTCATTGTTTTTCCAAACATTATCGTTATATATATTTATAAAAAGTATTGAGTCAAAACAAGGCAAACAAAAATATTTATTTCTATCAGGCGTAGCGGTTGCTTTGACCTTTTGGTGTAGACAACCGGTTGGTATTTTCCTATTCCTAGCCTATTTAGGATATTTCGCACTAAAAACGATAAAAAATAAATTTCAAAGTATTTCTAGTATTTTAAAGAATCTGGCGTATTTTATATCTGGAACTGTCATTATACATTTTTCATTTATTATATGGCTTATTTCAAACCGAGCATTAAATGACTGGTTCTTACAATCGGTTATACTACCTTACCAATTTGGACAGAGAGTTGGGAAAGGATATCTGTCTCTTGAAATTTTGAATGATCTTTTTCCCACTTTTATGGATTTTCTATGGGTGCTTATACCAATTATTTGTATAATTTTTTTCATTTGGACGATATATCATTTTTTGAAAGAGAGAAAGACTAATTCAAAAAGAGAGTTGTTATTGGTTATAATTCTAGTTTCATTAGCATCTTGGACGCAATATTATCCTGTTGTTTGTGAGTGGCATGTATATTGGGCAGCTTATCCTATGATTGGAGTAACTGTATATGTTTTTTACGCACTAAGCATGCGTATGTGTAATTTCAATAATAAAAATAATCTCCATAATAATCATACAATAATAGATTCATATGTAAGAATAATTATTTTACTGTCTATGTTTTTTTCCGTATTTAGCCCTGTAATAATAAAACGTATTCAATGGGGGGTCATGAGATTGAATGATAATTATTTGACAGTTAATGATTTGTCAGTATTAAAATTGATCAGATTGTTTCCAATAGACAAGGTTTTTTATGAGAATATATATAATCAATTAAGAAACTATCTTAACAAACATCCGGATGCATCGATCATTACTAATGGGCCCGATGCGTTATATCTCACTTTTTACAATCAACCGAATAATTTTCATCCAATATATATTAATTGGGACGATACAAAAAATGTTTATCCAAATTACACATCAACATTAAATTCTTATATTCAAAAATCTAATCCGGTAATTATCGGAAATAGTTTTGATCTTTATAATGGATATTGTCAGTCTGATATCAGTCTAAATGCTAGAGACGTATCAATAAAATATCCTTATGAAGGGGATAACGATTTTATGATTGTTGACTTAGATAGAAACCGATATACCGGTATTAATATCCGAATTGACAAAGGAGAAAAGAAAATAAACGATATCTTCGTTGAAGAAAGGAATTTAGAGGATAAAGTAAGATCGTGGAGAATGATAAAAAAAGAATATTACGGATCTATGATTGTAACGAGAAGCGGTTGGCAAAACAATCTCATCCATATAGAGTTACCCGATATACTAAATTACAAAACGCGTGTTAACATAAAAGTGTTATTTGAGGGTGATGAATGTTATTTGGAAAAGGAACTGCCTGTGTAATGTGAGTGAGCTAAAAATAGGGAGAAAAATGAAAATCTTATATATAGCGCCGTATTTTTATCCGGCGGAATCGATAGGAGGAACCGCGAACGTGCTTTATAACCTATCCAAAGCACTTATAAAAAAAGGTCACGCTGTAACAATCTATTCCACTGATCTTCTGAATAACGCTCAGAGGGTTAGATATCCTCATAATACAGAGATTGATATTAGCGGTATAAAAGTTATATATTTTTCAAACATCTCGAATTATTTGGCTTATAAATACCATTTTTTCTTTTCCCCGAAATTTTTTATTCATTTTTTAAGACATATCAAAGAATTTGATATAGTACATATTCATGAAATTTATACCTTGATGAATTTATGGGTTGGATATTGGGCTTGGAAAATGCATATACCATACTTGATTACTTCTCACGGAACATTAGAAATGAAGAAGGAAGAAGGAAGAGTAGCATGGAAAAAAATCTTTCTTGAGCTTGGAGGAATGAGTATGTTAAAAACCGCATCGTGCCTTATAGCTCTTACTTTAAGAGAGAAGACGACCTTTAAAAACTTAGGTTTGCAGGAAGATAAGATCTCTGTAATCCCAAATGGAATAAATGAAAATATACATATATTCCGCAATAAATCATCGAAATTCCTAAAAAAATTCCACTTGCCATCAAACTCCAAAATATTGCTTTTTCTCGGAAGAATCCACAGAAAAAAAGGTATTCATTTAGCAATCAAATCACTAAGTATGTTAAAAGGAAGATATAAAAATCTTATTCTAGTAATTTCTGGACCCGTAGAGGATAGTAATTATTACAATAGTCTCGTAAATGAAATTGCTGATTATGGATTAAAAGAAAAGGTATTTTTTACGGGGTCGCTCATGGAAGAAGATAAAAACAATGCGTTTGATAGTTCGGATATATTTATTCTTACTTCCTATTCAGAAGGATTGCCGTGTACTGCTTTGGAAGCGGCATTTTCCGGAGTACCTTTGTTGGTATCCGGAGACTGTAATATTCCTGAAGTAAAGTTATTTGGTTCAGGTATAATAGTTGAATTGAACACAAAAAGTATCGTTTCGGGAATTATAAAAATAATGTCGCGCGCTGATTATCGCAATTTCTACGGTAATAACGGACGGAAAATGGTAAAAGACAGATTTAGCCTGAATTTTATGACCAAAAATACTGAGAAGTTATATTTTTCTATTCATAACAGGTTATGATTAATATTAAACAGCAGTTTTACGACGAAACGTATAAAAACGAAGGTAAGTATACTAAACTCAGAAGCTCCTATCGGTGGCTGTATTTGCTTTTTAAAAAATTCGAGGTTCATCGATTGGAAACTGTAATACAATACATTTCCAGCGGTCAGCGTTTTCTGGATATTGGTTGTGGTAGCGGCAGTTTAATTTTCAAGGTTTCGGATAGATTTAATAAGTTATACGGTTTGGATGTATCAAGATCAAGATTAAGATCTATAAAACTAAAATATTCTCAGTTTCCTGAAGATATAAGAAAAAAAGTTAGTTTTAAATACGGTGACGCGGATTTAAAACTGAGGTTTCCGAATAATTATTTCGATACAGTGACTATAGTGGCTGTATTGGAACATCTTTATGATCCGATAAAAGTGATGGACGAAATATACCGAGTATTAAAGGTTCGCGGAAAGGTTATAGTACAGATTCCAAATCTAGGATTTCTACCCAGAAGACTTGCGGTTTTACTTGGTAATCTTCCAGTCACATCTGAAGATGAAAAAGGCTGGGATGGAGGCCATCTGCATTATTTTACCGTATCGAGCATATATCAATATTTTAATCGTAACGGTTTAAGTATTAAAGAAATAACATGTTCCGGCATATTCGCATCCTTAAGAAGAAAGTGGGTATCTTTGTTGGGTGCGGATATTATATTTATAGCTGAAAAAAATAAATGAAAAAATTAACTAAATTTATTCGAGATAAGAGAACTGTATTATTCTCTTTGATTCTAATCGGTTTTTTTATAAGGTTCGCAGGAATTTTTTTCAACGGGAACCATAATTTCGATACATATCGGGAATGGGGTATAAATACGTTAAATAAAGGGTTGGCGGATAGCTTCGTAGGTGGATACGGTCCGATAGCTTATCTAATGATGTTAATATCGGAAAAATTCGCTGTTTTAATTCCTCATTTATGGTGGTTACCGTATAAAGCAACAAATCTGATATTTGAAATTCTTATTCTCCTTCTTTTATATAAGTTAATTCCAAAAAATAAGATACAAATTACGTTAGTCTACTGGCTTAATCCGTGGTTTTTTATTCCTGGCTCTTGGGAAGGGTTTTGGGATGCACCCTTCATGTTTTTTATTCTTTTAGCTTTAGGAGTTCTGGATTTTAGGAAAAATCTTAAACACAGATTTTTCTATGCGGGCTTAATGATGGGTATCGCATTTTGCATCAAACCACAGATAGTAGCCCCTCTTGTAGCAATGGGACTATATTTTATTTTCTTTCAGCTAATATCTTTTCGTTTTCGAGAAATAACCAGTTTTACGGTTGGATTCGGGATCTTACCCTTTCTTTTTAATACCTATTTCTTTTTACAAGCAAAATCCGCTTTTTACCTTTTTCAACTATATTTTGGATTTACCTCATATATGCCTTATCTTGTGGCATCGGAAATAAATATATGGTATACGGTTACATCCGTCATAATGAATCTTAATCATATGAAAGGACCTATTTACAGTCTGAGTACTTATACTTTTCCTTACAATTATTTAGAAAAAAGCGCATATTTAGTATTTTTCTTGATCATGGCAATATTTATTATAAAAAGCTACATAGCGAAGTCGAGTAACAGGCCCTTGTTTTTTACCCGGGCATTTACTTTACCTTTTATTATGATGCCTCAAATTCTTACCCGATCGCATGCTTATCATTTCTATCCAGCAACGCTTTTGTTAATACTGATTTTTATTATCGGAAAAGACAGGAAATTGTTTATATTGTGGATTATCAGCGCTTTTATTCATTTTTGTAATATCTACTCGGGTTACGGTCTCGGCAGAAGTATAATCAATAACCCTTTTCCGTTAATTTTTTGGCAAGAACCAATAATTTCTATTATGGGTATAGTGCAATTCTTACTTGCTTTAGGTTTGATATATTCTTTACTGTTTCCGAAAAATATCACTCAGCTTCCAAAGTAAACAGCTAGCATTATATGTGTGCAATATCGGGAATATTTCGTTTCGATAATAAAGAAGTAGATATAAGCGTACTGAAAAGAATGAGCGCTTCAATTTCTCATCGGGGTCCGGATGGGAGTGAATTGATGGTTGAACGCAACATTGGATTAGCTCATCGAAGACTAGCAATTATCGATCCAAGTCCCGCAGGAACTCAACCAATGGCATCATATAGAAATCGTTTATGGATTACATTCAATGGAGAAATTTTTAATTATAAAGAATTGAAAAGAAAATTGCTGAATCAGGGGTATCGGTTTAAATCCCATACGGATACTGAAACGATTCTTTACGGGTATGATTATTTTGGTGAAGATATCGTAAAACATTTGGTCGGTCAGTTTGCTTTTTGTATATGGGATAAACACAGAAGCCGATTTTTTCTCGCTCGGGATCATACGGGGATTATACCTCTCTACTATACTCAATCCGGCTCCTATTTTTTATTTGCTTCCGAAGTAAAAGCTCTACTGGCGAGTGGTTATATTCACAGGGAATTGGAACCGGAAGCAGTGCATCATTATTTATCAATGTTTACTATTCCTGCTCCGCTTACCATTTTTAAAAACGTTTTTAGTCTTGTTTCCGGGTGCGTCTTGGTTGTTGATCATCATGGTATCCGTGTAAGAAAGTATTGGGATATACCGATAGGTAATTGGAAACAGAAAAAGATATCCGCTGCAGAAGCAAAAGCAAAATTACGGAATTTACTTATATCTTCTGTATCCTTGGCGAAAGTATCAGATGTACCAATCGGAGCATTTCTATCTGGTGGAATAGATTCTTCTACGATTGTTGCGATTATGGCAGAGCAAACAAAAAGAAGAATAAAAACGTATTCGTTATGGGCTGAAGGTGGTGAAGCTTATGATGAGCGTAAATATGCAAAAATAATTGCAGATAAATATCATACTGACCACACGGAATTTACGGTTACCGAAAAAGAAATGGAAAAAGAGTTACCAAAAGCTATATTTTATATGGACCAGCCCAAAGGAGGTTTGTTGGAGGGTTACTTTATATCCAAATTGGCCTCTAAGGATGTGAAAGTTGCTTTATCGGGTTTAGGAGGAGATGAACTTTTTGCTGGGTATCACAGTAATATTTACGAAACCAAACTGTTGTCTTCTCTTTATAAGATGATTCCTGATCCCATGAGAATGCTTGCGATGTCTGTGGTCAGATCTCTTCCTTTATCCAACAACTTGAAAAAGACAGTAAACGTCGCGGATAAGTTTATGAAGCTTCCAACCCTTGCGAAACGGTATATGTATCTCTATTTCGCTTATCAGGAAGCTGAAAAAAAGAATCTATATCGGCCATCCTGGCTGGGTAAGACCTCGAAATTCAATACAGAAAATTATTTTTCTTCGTATTTTAAAGATGTTGAACATTTGCCTGATATAGATCAGTTGTATTATGTGGATATTCAGACCTATACTCGGGATGATTTACTTGAAGGAATAAACATGATGAGTATGGCCCATGGACTAGAAGTCCGTGTTCCCTTTCTTAACCACGATTTGATTTCATTTGCTGCTTCTTTACCACCGAAATTGAAGTATAAACGCGGAGATACTAAAAGAATTTTGAAAGATGTGGTGCGGGAATGGTTACCCGAAGAGATACTTTATCACAAGAAGACAGGATTTGCTTTACCGAGAATAAAATATATGGAGGGCATTCTTAAACCGTATATTACGTCCGTTTTATCAAGTACCAGCGTTCGGAAGAGAGGTATCTTCCGTCCGGAGTTTGTGGCCAATGAGTTGAGGAGGCTTTACAGCTCCTCAGGAGAGAAGAAATTATGGAGTGAGCATCTGCGCATTTGGATCCTATTTGTCTTCGAATTGTGGTGCCGTATGTACATCGATAATCAAACGGTTGAAGTCCCCTCGAGTTCACTCAGAGACTTATCTTATTTATGAAAATCGTTCACCTAATTGATTATTTTCAACCTAAGATCGGATATCAGGAAACTTTTTTAGCACGGGAACACAAGGAAATGGGTCATGAAGTTATTGTCCTAACCTCAGACTACTATTATCCCTTTCACAACTATAAAAAGATCTTTGGTAAGTTATTAGGGGATAGAAAGAGGAGGTCAGGAAGAATGTTAGAGGGAGGTATAGATACTTGGAGGTTGCCCTCATACGAAATCCCTCATACTCCGTTAGTGTATATGAATGGTTTGGAAAGAACACTAAATATGATTAAACCGGATTTAGTTTTGTGTCATGGAGTTTATTCCATTACATCCTATCGAATCGCATCACTCAAGGAAAAAAACAGATTCAAGCTGATTTATGATACCCATGCAGCTCATTTCAATACCAATCTGACCAATACGCTTCCAAAGAAGATTTTTCAATTCTGTTATCAAAAGATCGCAGTCCCGAAGATTATTAAAGAAAATGATGCAATTTTTGCGATTGGAGAGGACGAAAAGGCGTTATTGGTAGAGGATTTTCATATTCACCCTGAATCCGTACCAATTATTCGCCTCGGCGTTGACATAAAACGTTTTCAGTTCAAGGATAAGGATCGAATTACTATCCGCAAGAAGCTGGGTATTTCACTTTCAGATATAGTTGTGCTTTATGCAGGAAAATTAACAAAAAATAAGGACATCGATGTACTGATCGATGCGTTTAATAGGATATCAAACGAAAGAATCACGCTTCTTATTGTTGGGGATGGGGATTTAGGGTATCAGAAAATGTTAGAAAAAATGTTAAATAAACCGGATCACGTGAGGTGGATCAAAATGGTAGAAAATGATACACTTCCACAGTACTATAATGCTGCGGATGTCGGAGTTTGGCCAGGGAATTCTTCGATTACTATTATGGAGGCGATGGCATGTCATTTGCCAGTAATTTTACCAAAATGGTACGGAACTCAGTATTTAGACAAAAGCGGAGGAGTTGCCCGGTTCATCCGAGGAAATTCTCAGGAATTAAGTAAAATATTGATGAAAATAATTAATAATTCAGATTTGAGGAAAAATATGGGAAGAAGAAACGAAATGTATGCCCGAAAAGCTTTAGATTGGTTCATTATTTCCAATCAAATTTTGTCGCTTGTTTGATCCTTATGAAGCAGAATCTAATGACGATTATCCGTCCAAAATCAGCATGGAGATTATTCGATTTCAGAGAATTATGGCAATATAGGGAACTTCTCTGGATATTCGCTTGGAGAGACATTAAAGTCAGATATAAACAAACAGTTTTAGGAGTGCTTTGGGTTATCTTCCAGCCACTTGTGAGTACAGTTATTTTTACCTTTTTTTTCGGAAGGCTGGCAAAAATTCCATCCTACGATCTTCCATATTCACTATTCGTTCTTTGTGGTTTAGTTTTTTGGAATTTCTTTTCAAATTCTGTATCGTCGGCAAGTGCGTCAATGCATACCAATGAAGGAATCATTAAGAAAGTCTACTTTCCAAAGATTATATTGCCTTTTTCTTCCATACTGACAAGTTTTATTGATTTTCTTATAAATTTAACAATGTTGCTTATTATAGCTTTAATACTTGGTTATCCTCCGAATGCATATGGACTTATTGTTTTTCCGATGGCAATCGTTATTACAATGCTTACAGCCGCCGGTTTGGGGTTTTTTCTGTCTTCCTTAAATGTTAAATATCGTGACGTCGGACTTATAATACCTTTTTTCATTCAGTTACTTCTGTTTTTGTCTCCAATCATATATCCTCTTGCAATCGTGTCGGAATCAAATAAGTTGATAATGGCTATAAATCCTATGACATCGGTTATTGAGTCTGTGAGGAT
Source organism: Bacteroidota bacterium (assembly GCA_041666585.1). GTDB lineage: Bacteria > Bacteroidota > Ignavibacteria > Kapaibacteriales > UBA2268 > JBAYGQ01. The sequence continues at coordinate 13,206 of JBAYGQ010000001.1, read as the reverse complement.
GGTATTTTCAGGAAGAAGCTTCATCGATCCTCGCATTATTACAATATCGGTCGTCTCCTCATTTGCATTATTCATTTTTGGTTTATGGTATTTCAAAAAAACCGAGAAATTTTTTGCCGACATCATATGAACCCGATTATAAAAGCAAATAACATTTCCAAAAAATACAGAATAGGCAAATCCCAGCCGTATTACACTCTGAGAGATAGTTTAATGAAATTGATAAAACATCCGATCAATATAATAAGGACAAGACAAAGCGACAAACATAACGAATCTAGTAACGATTTTTGGGCTTTGAAAGACGTTTCATTTGAGGTAAAAAAAGGAGAGGTATTGGGAATAATCGGAAGTAATGGTGCAGGGAAAAGTACTTTACTAAAAATTCTTACACAAATTACACCTCCTACTGAAGGCGAGATAATCATGAGAGGTCGAGTAGCAAGTCTACTTGAAGTTGGAACCGGTTTTCATCCGGAATTAACTGGACGGGAAAATATATTTTTGAACGGTGCAATACTTGGTATGAAACAAAGAGAAATAAGAAAGAAATTTAATGAAATAATAGATTTCGCAGAAACAGAGAAATTTTTGGATACTCCAGTTAAATTCTATTCATCGGGTATGTATACACGACTCGCGTTCTCCGTTGCAGCGCATTTGGATCCTGAAATCCTAATCATAGATGAAGTGTTGGCGGTTGGGGATGCTGCTTTTCAAAAAAAATGTTTAGGAAAAATGGAAGAAGTATCTTTAAGAGAAGGAAGAACCGTGATATTTGTCAGTCATAATATGGGTGCGGTCAGTAAGCTTTGTACTAATACTATTTTACTGGAACAAGGTAAAATCATCGATTATGGTAGAACAAACGACGTGATTAAAAAATATATGGAAGGTGTTATAAAAACTGATGGTGTTTACGAACAGCCCACGAATAAGAAAAAGAAGATGAATTTACGAAAAATATATTTAGTTTCTAAAAGAAATAGACCGACCAATAATGTAAATTATAATGAAAATATCACTGTTAGGGTCGAATATGAAGTTAACAAATTAGTATCCAACTGTATTGTATGGATACATTTGATGACAATTGACGGAATTGTCGTCTTTTGTACCGCTGATTATGATCTTCAACCAGAATTAAGAGAAAAAAGACAACCCGGATACTATAAAGCCGACATTTTAATTCCCAACAAATGGTTAAATCCCGGTACTTATATAATAAACGTAGGTATCAATTCGTATTCACCGATCGAGGTGTACGATCGTAAAGATACGATTAAATTCAATGTTATTGATGATGGTAGTACGCCAAAAGCATTATTTGATGAGGCTTCCAGGAATGGAATTTTGCAACCTTTTATAAGTTGGAGAACTGAAAAAAACTAGCATTCTATTCCAAATCTTATTTTCGAATAACCTATAAATTGAGTCTAGATTAGTGATAACTATAAGGGCGTTCTCTGTTGGCGCCATACAAATATGTATAAATTCAAATTTCAAAGTCTTTATACATAATTCATGTTTGTATATATTCTATATACCATCTCTTATGGGTTATCGTTGTTAAATAAAGGAATATATTGGGATGATTGGACTAGTGTATACAATTTATCTCCAGAAACGTTAATTTCATTATTTTCCCAATATGGATCTCCATGGGTCTCGTATTTACATATATTTCTACAGCGGGCACCGGATAGTATTTTCGTATATAGATTGTTAATTTTTATTTTAAACTTATTACCAGTAATATTTTTAGAAAAAATCCTATCTGAAATCAAAGAAATTGATAAATTATCAAGAATATTCATCCTATTATTCTTCGTATTACTTCCAGCAAATGACTTGCGAATTGCATTAATACTTCTTCCCTATTCGATATCTAATGCGTTGTTTTTTTTCGGGTTATGGTCATTAAATAGATACCTTAAACGAAATATACACATTTTTAGATTAGTGTCTTTAATCGCTTTCTTTGTTTCTTTCGCAACCGGATCCTATTTAGTATTTTATCTTATTGTGATCTTGTATCTGTTCTATATGGAAAAACAGAAAAGAAAGAAAATTCTCACGTATTTTTCAATTTTGAAGAAGTATGCAGATTTTATAATTTTACCTTTCATATTTTGGTTCATAAAAAGTAAATTTTTCAGACCGTATGGACTGTATGAAGGCTACAATGGAATTACAATTCAAAGTTTAACAAATGCTTCAATTGAATCTATACGATTTTTCTATACATATTTTTACAATCTATTTAGTCTGTTATTAAACTCTGTAAATTTATGGATTCTATTTTTTTCCAGTTTAGTGGTATTTATCATATTAATGAGGCAAAATAGCGTACATATCATTAAATCTCGATTGTCGCTCTTACTATTTATTCTAGGTCTATTCATTTTATATATTGCTATTTTTCCTTATTTCGCCGCAAACCATACTCCGTCTTTTGACTTTTGGGATAGCAGGCATCTGCTTCTTACTCCTCTTGGAGTGTCGTTAATTATGTATTATGGGATCGGGTATATGCTGGATATTCATAAAATAAATCAGAAGATAAAATACTATATTTACTCGATTATTGTTGTTCTTTTTGTTTTTTATAATTTAAAAAATAATTACTTTTTGATTAAAGACTGGTATAAGCAAGATTCTCTTGTAGAAGGTATAAAAACAAACGATATTATAAAGAATAATTTTACGTTCGTAATCAATGACAAAACAAAAGAATATAATTTAAAAAATAGACATTATGCCTTTTATGAGTATACGGGTATTATGAGGAAAGCTTTTGGCGATCAAAAAAGACTAGGTATTAATAGTCAGGAATATGAATATATAAAATCAGTAAGAAAATACAATGAATTTTTTAACGTTTTTTCTAACCTCAAAGACTACTCACCAGAGGAGCCGAAATATTTAATCACTATTAACAAAGGTTCGTATAGTCTTGATCCAAAAAACGTAATTTTTCTAACTTATAGCCAATTTTTTGATAAAAATTACTACAACAATAGTATAAATAATATATTAGTTTTAAATGTAAACGAATATAAATAGATTATTAAAAAGATAAGGAACAAAAAGCAGTTATTCAAACAAATTTAAACCCAATCTAGTGATATAATACGGCTTGATATGATAGGAAATAAATCAATACTAGCAATTATTTTAGCTAGATCCGAATCAAAAAGACTTCCCAAAAAGAATATAAGAAATTTTAACGGTAAACCCTTAATATCTTGGACAATTAAGTCAGCTTTGAATTCAAAGTATATTGATCGATTGATTGTATCCACTGATTCATCCGAGATTGCACAGATTTCCGAAAAATATAAAGCAGAGGTGCCGTTTAGAAGACCGAAATATCTAGCAACAGATCACGCTTCGAGCGAATCAGCTATTTTACATTCCATTAGATGGCTCAGAAATAAGGAACATAAGAAATATTTTTATACTATGCTATTACAGCCGACTTCACCCTTAAGAAGTACTTTTCAAATAGATGATGCTATAGAAAAAATTAGCTCAAACTCTGAAGCATATAGTTTAATTTCTGCATCAAGACCACATAGTAGTCTTTTTGTTGTAAAACCCTTTAAGAAAAGCAAAACACTTCATACTTTTGTCAGTCAGAATATAACTAATATAAAATCAAATACTAAATTACTTTATTACATACCAAATGGAGCAATGTATATAGCAAAAACAAACAAATTCGTATACTATAAAAGTTTTTGTACTCCCAAAACTCTATTTTATCTGATGAATAGTTATGATTCGATAGACATCGACGAAGAAACAGATTTTCTTCTAGCAGAATATTTTTTAAATAGAAATGAAAAATAACGTGAAAGTAGTTATTTTTGGAATGGGTTCAATCGGGATAAGACATGTAAAATTATTGAAAAAAAGAAATGATTTAACCCTATTCGCATTTAGATCCAAAACTACTCCTAAAACTAATAAATTTGGGTTAAATGAAATATATTCCTGGAATGAGCTTAAAAAATTACATCCAGATATAGCATTAATCACAAATCCTACCTATCTACATATCGAAACAGCAAGAAAATGCTCAGAATTAGGATGTAAACTATTTATTGAAAAACCTATAGGTATCGGGAAAAAAGATTTAGATAATTTGTTAAATGAGGTAAAGAAGAATAATTCTGTTACGTACATAGCTTATAATTTAAGGTTTCACAGTGTGATAATCGAGCTAAAAAAATATATGAAATTTAATAAACCCCTTCATATGAGAATTGTGTGTTCTTCTTTTCTCCCAAACTGGAGAAAAGATCAAGATTATATAAAAAGCTATTCGCGTTTTGCTAAAAAAGGAGGTGGAGTGGTGCTTGATCTCTCTCATGAAATAGATTACGCGGAATATTTATTCGGGAAAGTGAATAAGATTGCAGGTGTTTTTGGAAAACGTAGTAAATTAACATCTGACGCAGAAGATTATGCCGATATTTTACTTACTTGCGATAAAGGTCCGGTAAACATATATGTAAATTATTTTGGTCAGATTCAGGAGAGAAATATAATTATTGATTATGAAAGAATATCTGTTAAAGGCGATCTTATTAATAACAGTATTACTGAATACAAAAACTATAAAAGAATTAATCAATATTATTTAACTAGAGGTAAAGACAACTCATATGAAAAACAATTGGAATATTTTTTTGACAATCTTGAGAATACCAGGATGATGAATAATATATTTGAAGCTTCGGATTTATTCAAACAAATTATTCTTTTTAAGGATAAAAATTAAATGCAAAATATTTTATTGACAATCTGCGCTAGGGGCGGTTCAAAAGGAATAAAAAATAAGAATATTAGGTTACTTCAGGGAAAACCTCTGATCTACTACACGATTAAACAAGCTATTGGATGGGGTAGAGCAAAACATATTATCGTAAGTACGGATTCCAGGAAAATCGCAATATTGGCGAAAAAATATGGGGCTGAAGTGCCCTTTTTAAGACCTAAAACGTTAGCCTCAGATACGTCTTCCAAACTTGATGCAATAAGACATGCAATGAATATATCCGAGAAGTTATTTGGAGAAAATTTTGATACGATTATCGATCTTGATCCTACTTCGCCCATAAGGAAGATAGAAGACTTAAATAAATCTTTGACTATATTTAATAAAGTGAAGCCCGACACCTTATTCTCTGTGACTCATTCACGAAAAAACCCTTACTTTAATATGATTGAGAAAAATATAAAGGGAATATATTTGAGTAAAAAAACTAGAAGAATTCACAGAAGACAAGATGCTCCGCCTGTTTTTGATATGAATGCATCAATATATATTTATCGAAGAGAATATCTAAAAAATTTGAAGAATTCATCTCCAATTTCGAAGAGGTCTGATATATATATTATGGATGAATATTCATCTGTGGATATTGATAGAGAAATGGATTTTCATTATATAGAATTTTTGATTGAAAAAGGTCTAGTCACAATATGACAAACTATCTCGGAAAATTTTCTTTAAAGAATAAAGTTGCTTTTGTATGTGGAGGAAATGGTCTTATCGGTTCAGAGATTTCCAAAGCATTCGCTTCAGTTGGTGCAAAAACGATTGTGTTAAGTCACGATAAAGCAAAGGGTAAGAAGTTTATTAATAAAAATTTAAAAGATGAACTGCAAATATATTATGAAGAATTCGATATTACGAAACTTGAAAATTGTGATCGTGTAATTGAATCTTTATATAAAAAATACAATGGAATGGATGTATGGGTGAATACTGCGTATCCAAAAACTATTGATTGGGGAAGAAAGCTTGAAAAAACTACTCTTGAATCATGGAGGAAGAACATCGATATGCATTTGAATTCATATTCCTGGATAAGCAGAAAAGTTTGTCTTGTGATGAGTTCACAAAAGCACGGTAGTGTAGTAAATATGGGTTCTATATATGGAATATTGGGTAACGATTTTACAGTTTATGAGGGAACGAATATGACGAGTCCTTTCGCCTATTCTGCAATTAAAGGAGGCATTATAAATATGACAAGGTATCTAGCTTCATATTTTGGCAAATATCATATTCGTGTAAACAATATATGCCCTGGGGGTATTTATAATCGTCAAAACAAACTATTTGTTGCTAATTATTCTAAAAAAACTCCATTAAAAAGATTAGGTTTGCCTGAAGAAGTTGCATCAGCAGTCCTATTCCTTTCAAGCGATGCGGCCTCATATATTACCGGTGCTACCCTAATAGTTGATGGAGGTTGGAGTATTGTATGAATAATAAAATAAAACGACAATTTAAAATAGGTTCAAAAACTATCGGAAAGGAGCATGAATGTTTTGTAATAGCAGAAGCGGGGGTAAACCATAATGGTGATTTGAATACGGCTATTAAGCTTGTTGATGTTGCGGCAGATGCCGATGCCGATGCAGTTAAGTTTCAGACTTTTCAAGCTGATGAGGTAGCAACTAAACACGCTGAAATGACAGACTATCAGAAAATCAACACGGGTAGAATAAAAAGCCAGAGATTAATGCTTCGTGATTTGGAATTGCCAGAAAGATTTTATGAACCGATTATTTCTCACTGTCTAAAAAGAAAGATAATTTTCCTTTCTACTCCACATGGTGGGATTAAAAGTATAAACTTTTTGGAATCCTTGGGAATTGAAGCTTATAAAATCGGATCCGCAGATCTGACCAATTTTCTTCTACTCGATAAAATAGTTTCTTTACGAAAACCTATGATTCTATCTACCGGAATGGCTGATTTGAATGAGGTATTATTAACTATGAATCATTTAGGTAAAAAGGGTGCTAGTAACATTGCGTTTTTGCATTGTACTAATCATTATCCTTGTCCGTTAGAGGAAGTAAATCTCCTTGCGATGCAAACGATGATAGAAAGCTTAAATGTTCCTGTCGGTTATTCGGATCATACGATAGGATTTCAAACAGCAATTATGGCTGTAACTTTGGGCGCCTCTATTTACGAATGTCATTTCACTCTGGATAGATCGTTGCCCGGACCCGATCATCTCGCATCAGCGGAACCAGAGGAATTAAAAAATAAAATTGGTTTAATCCGAAAAATAAAAAAGATTCTGGGAAAAAATGTTAAAAAGCCGACAAAATATGAATCAAAAAAGATGATTCCCCTTATAAGAAAAAGCTTAGTAGTTTCGAAAGATTTGACGAAAGGACATTTATTAAAAGCTATTGATCTTGCATCAAAAAGACCGGGTGACGGTTTATCTCCCTCACTTTACGAAAAATTGATAGGAAAACGTACTATTCATAATTTTAACAAAGATGATCAGATATTTCTAAAAGATCTAAAATGAAAAAAAATATATTAGTTATTTCCGGTTCAAGAGCAGAATTCGGTTTATTGGAACCAATAATAGAGAAATTAAAAGAAAGTAATAATCTTAGACCAACTCTTCTTCTAACCGGTATGCATACTCTGAAAAAATATGGTGAAACCGCTTCTATGATACGCAAAACGTTTCCTTCGGTCTTTGTCCAACCAGTAAATCCGAAAGGGGATATGGTTGAGTGGTTAAGTGAAGAAATTAGTGGTATAAACGATTATTGCAATAATCATAAGACCGATTGTGTTTTGGTTCTAGGAGATCGTGACGAAGCTTTTGCAGGGGCGATCGTAGGAAGCCATTTAGGTATACCAGTTGCCCATATACACGGAGGAGACAAATCAGGGGGGTGTACAGTTGACAATTCCCTAAGAGGTGCAATATCGCATTTGTCGACATTTAATTTCGCTGCCTCAAAAAAGAGCGCTTTGCGACTTAAACTATTAAAAGAGAGAAAAAACGTTTTTCTCGTTGGTTCTCCTGCCATAGATGGATTGATAGGTATTCCCGTAAGTTCAAAAAAAACGGTAGCAGATAGATTATGTTTAAATCCATCAAAAAAATGGATTGTCGTAATTCTTCACCCGACTCCCTTAGATAGAAATATCTCTCCAGACCAACAATTCTCGGTAATATTTAATGCCCTATCGCAAATTGATGCTCAAATAATATGGATATATCCCAATTCTGATACCGGCAGCGAGGATATTATTTCTCATTTGGAAGAAATACGAAATTTAGAAAATCTGAAAATATTCAAAAATATACAAAGAAGCGAGTTTATTAATCTACTTAGACAGTCTACCCTTCTATTGGGTAATTCTAGCGCCGGAATTATTGAATCAGCGTATTTATCTCTTCCAGTGATAAATATAGGTAGACGTCAAGAAGGGCGTGAAAGATCATCTAACGTCCTTCAATCGGATTTTAATGCCGATAATTTACTTATGACTACCCAAACCGCGCTTACGCCCAGGTTCAAAGAAAAATGCATCCATGCGCCTAGAATATATGGTAACGGTCATGCCTCAACATTAATAACTAATATATTAGAGGACAAGTTGTGAAATCATTGAGGAAAATCATTATTTTAGGCGCTGGTGAAAACGGAAGAGTAGCGGAAAATATTCTTTTACAAAACGGAAAGAAAGATATATCATTCGTGGATGACAATCTTAAGTTAAACGGAGTGATAGGTCCGTTAAATATGATTAATTCTCTTGATATAAAATCATATAATTTTTTTGTATCATTCGGTAGCGACATTATGAGAAAAAAATGGTTTAAACGCTTAACTGTTGGAAGGAAAAATCTGATCAACGCTATTCATCCTTCCGCACGTCTTGAAAAATCCGTCCGATTAGGTAAAAATGTCATGATTGGCGCTCATGCGTATATTAATATCGGTTCTAGGATCGGAGATAATGTGATTGTTAATTCCGGTTGTATTATCGAGCATGATAATAATATTGGTGATAATGTTCAGATAGGACCGGGAGTTATAACAGGTGGTGGAGTAATTATAAAAGATAATTCTTTTATTGGTATGGGAGCCGTAATTATCGATCATATAACGGTAGCTTCTAATAATATTATTGGAGCAAGTTCAGTTATTGTTGCTGATACTAAACCACGCGGTGTGTATTTAGGTATTCCTGCTAAAAGAAAGAAGTCAATCTAATTCAATGAAAGATAGATATATTCCTGTCGCAAGGCCATTTTTGGATGATCGTGATAAAAAGGGGGTTATGGAGGTTCTTGAATCAGGACAACTTTCGCTTGGTTCCAAATATATAGAGTTTGAGAAAAAAATTTCCCAATATGTCGGATGCAAATACGCATGCGCAGTTTCTAATGGTACATGCGGTCTCCATTTGGCTGTTCGGGCCGTGGGATTAAAAGAGGGCGATGAAGTGATTACTTCACCTTTTTCTTTTATTTCCTCATCCAATTGTCTGATTTATGAAAAAGTAAAACCGGTTTTTGTAGATATAGAAAATGCTACTTGTAATATTGATCATGAAAGAATTGAAAAGGCTATAACCGCGAAAACCCGTGCCATATTAGTCGTACATATATTCGGGCAACCGGCAAATATGTCTGAAATTCTTAAGATAGCCAAAAAACACAAATTACGTATTATTGAAGATGCGTGTGAAAGTTTGGGATCTCGTTACAAAAATAAGATGTCTGGCACTTTTGGTGATATTGGCGTATATGCTTTTTACCCAAATAAACAGATGACTACCGGAGAAGGAGGAATGATTGTGACAAATTCGAAAAATATCGTCAGGTTATGTTCAAGTATGCGTAATCAGGGCCGCGATGAGGAAGGAAATTGGCTTCTTCATGAAAGATTAGGCTACAATTATCGGATGGATGAAATGAGCGCATCGTTAGGGATAACCCAGTTGCGGAAAATCGATTGGATGATCAATCAAAAGAGAAGAATCGCAGCTATCTATGAAAAAGAATTGTCTGGAATAGGTTCAATAATTACTCCCAAAATTGGATTGAATAGGACTCATTCTTGGTTTGTTTACGTTATCAGAATAGTAAATGGTAAAAGGGATGAAGTGATGAAGAAATTATTGAAAAAGAACATCCAAACGAAACCTTATTTACCTGTTATCCATTTGCAGCCTTTTATGAAAAAACTGTTCGGTTTCAACAACGGTGATTTTCCTTGTGCGGAAAAGATCTCTTCTCAAACTCTCGCTCTGCCGCTTTTTATCGGTTTAAGAAAAGATGATATTAGGTATATATGTTCTGAAATAAAGAAAATCTTATGAAAAATAATCGTTTGGAGAAAATATTCAAAAATAAAATTATTCTTGTTACTGGAGGTACGGGATCTATAGGTAGTGAAATAGTTAGGCAGTTGTTGAATTTTCACCCCAAACAAGTAAGAGTATATTCAAGAGATGAATCCAAGCATTATTTTTTACAACAAGAGTTAGAAGCAGAAGAAAAAAAAGAAAATATACGGTATCTTATCGGAGATATCCGTGATAAAGATAGGTTAGATAAGGCGATGTTAAATGTTAATTATGTTTTTCACGCAGCCGCTTTGAAACATGTGCCTTTTTGTGAATACAATCCTTTTGAGGCGGTTAAAACTAATGTTGATGGTGCTCAGAACCTTATAGATTTGGCTATCAAACATAATATTGAGAAAGTTGTCGCAATTTCCACAGATAAAGCAGTCTATCCAAATACTATTATGGGTATTACTAAGCTCCTTATGGAGAGAATGATAATTAACGCTCATAATTATCTGGGAGATGCAAAAACCAAATTCGCAGTAGTGCGTTTCGGAAATGTGCTTAATTCTCGAGGATCAGTAATACCGACTTGGATAGAGCAGATTAAACAAGGACGGTCAGTAACTGTAACAGATAAAAGAATGAACAGATTTTTTATTTCTATTCCTGAAGCGGTAAACCTTGTCTTTTATGCGACTTCTATCATGCTTGGTTTAGAAATAATGGTTTTGAAAATGAAGGAAATTAATATATATAAATTAGCAAAAAATGTCATAGATAAAAATTCTAACGGTAAGAAAGTGGCAATAAAAATTATAGGCTCAAGAGACAGGGAAAAACTAGTTGAACGTCTTTTTACGGATGAGGAGGAAAAATATATGATTGAGAAAAACAAAATCAGAATAATTCTCCCGAATCGTAAAATATATATAGAAAGAAAAGGAAAATATTAAAGTAGAAATTTAACATCGTAATTCTCTTTACTATATGAGTTTAAAAAGAGTATGAAAAAAAATATCAGAATAATTCCAAAATTAGACATAAAAGGACCAAACTTAGTGAAAGGTATCCATCTAGAAGGTTTAAGGGTTTTAGGACAGCCAGAAGATTATGCCAAATATTATTATGAATCCGGTGCGGATGAATTGATTTATATGGATGTCGTTGCAAGTCTGTATAATAGGAATAGCTTGCATGATATTATATCTAGAACTGCTCAACAAGTTTTTATACCACTTACTGTCGGCGGAGGATTACGGACAATAGAGGATATAAGAAAAGTTTTACGGGTTGGAGCTGATAAGGTAGTCATCAATACCGCTGCAATAAACAATCCCAATCTGATCAAAGATGCGGCAAATTTGTTTGGGTCTTCTACAATTACCATTTCCATAGAGGCAAGCAAACAGAAAGACGGAACATATTTGGCATATACGGATAACGGTAGAGAGCATACGGGAATTGAAGTTATTTCATGGGCAAGTAAGACTATGCAACTAGGAGCCGGAGAGATTATTCTCACATCTATAGATCGTGAAGGGACAGGTGACGGATACGATCTTGAATTAGTAAAAAAAGTATCTGAAATCGTATCCATACCAGTCATTAGTTGCGGAGGTGCTGGAAAAAATAGTGACGTACTAGATGTGATAATGTCAACAAATACTGATGCAGTAGCTATTTCTTCAATGCTTCATTATCACTTCTTGAAACATTCTAATCGATCAATTCGTACTAGGGCAGAAGGTAATACAGAGTTTATGAAAAGCGGAAAAACATTTTCTAAAATCAAAACGACCGATATCAGAAGTTTGAAAAAATATCTTTCCCATTCGGATATTCTCTGTCGATATGAACCTTCAGACAGATAAAATATGCCAAAAAGTAATACTTTTGTAGCCATAATAGATTATCAAATGAGCAATCTTTTTAGTGTACGTCACGCCTTTGAATTTATCGGAGTTGAAGCAGTTATAACCTCAGATAATAATGTCATAATGTCTGCCGCAGGGATAATTTTGCCCGGAGTTGGAGCTTTTGGAGAGGCGATGGAAAATTTAAAAAGACTAGGGTTGGTAGAAGGAATTAATAACTATATTAAAACAGGAAGACCATTTTTGGGGGTGTGTTTGGGGATGCAGCTTCTATTTTCAGAAAGCGAAGAGTTTGGCAAACACAAAGGATTGGGGATAATTCAGGGTAAAGTAGTTAAATTTCCTGATAAAAACGCAGATGGGGAATTCAATAGAATACCTCAAATAGGTTGGAACAGAATTAATAAATCAAAAGTGCCTAGTAATTGGGACAAAACACCGCTTAGAAGCACAAAAGATGGAGAATTTATGTATTTTGTTCATTCTTTCTATACCGATCCAAAAGACAAGAAGGTAATAACGGCTTTAACAAATTACAATGGTTTAGAATATTGTTCTTCATTAGTTCAAAAAAATGTTTTTGCCGTTCAATTCCATCCGGAAAAAAGTGGACCAAACGGAATTAATATTTATAAAAAATGGTCTCAATATTTAAAAAGAAATTAATGAAAAACAAACTTATGCCTAAATACGGTTTACCTGCAAAAGTGGTTTTCTGTAAGAAATGCGTTATGTCGAACCAGAGACCTTCATCGACTGCGGAATTTACACACACAAAACAAAGCAAGAAAAAAACTCTACATATTGACAAGGCAGGTATATGCGATGCATGTCGATTCGCGGAAGAAAAAGAAAGAGTAAATTGGAAAGATAGAGAAAGAGAATTTAGGACTTTATTGAATAAATATCGGAAAAATGACGGTAAGTACGACTGTATAGTGCCGGGAAGCGGAGGAAAAGATAGTGCTTATGCATCACATGTATTGAAATACAAGTATCATATGCACCCTTTAACAGTGACTTGGCCGCCTATGTTATATACAGATTACGGTTATAAAAATTTCCTAAATTGGATAGAGGTTGGTGGATTTGACAATATTACTTATCATAGGAGTGGGAAGGTAATGAAATTATTGACACGATTATCTATAGAAAATCTGCTTCATCCTTTTCAAACTTTTATCT